>JBDTMO010000362.1:0-5968 GCA_039934235.1 bacterium
CTCGCGGGCGTCCAGGACGTAGCTGACGCGAAGGACGATGATCCCGGAGTCGGCAATGGCTTCGTCGACGTCTTCAACCCCGATGGCACCATGTCATCGCGTTTTGCGTCTAACGGCAAGCTGAATTCGCCGTGGGCAATTGCGCTTGCGCCGACGGGATTCGGCACGTTCAGCGGTGACATCCTCGTCGGAAATTTCGGCGACGGGCAGATTGGCGCCTACGATCCAGCCACTGGCACCTTCATCGATTTCCTGCGCACCGATGCCGGTGATCCGATTTCAATCGACGGCTTGTGGGGGCTGGTTGTCGGACCAGCTGCGCAGCCGTCGACGCTCTTCTTCTCCGCCGGACCGAATGACGAAGCGACCGGACTGCTCGGCACGATCAAGGTGAAGTAGCGCGAACGTGGCAGGCAGTTTCCAGAGAAGACGTCCCCGCTTGCGATCGATGCAGGCGGGGACGACGGTGTGGCTACATCTCGTCTGCTGACGGCCCGTACGTGCCAGGAATCGGGATGCCGAGCTGGCGAAGGTAGACGCCGAGTTGTGCGCGGTGGTGGGCGATGTGGCTGATGCCGAGTGTGCGGAGCAGGGTTGATTTTTGGCCAGTGAGATAGACCTGTGGACCCATGCGCAGAGTCCACGAGCCGGCCACCTTTTGCCAATCGGCACTCTCGACGGCCGCGGTGAATTCCGGTGCGAGTGTGTCGAACAGCGCGAGTCGCTCAGCCGTGGTCGACAGCACTTTGGTCGACATGTCTGCGGTGGCCATGTCCAGCTCGTCCGTATTGAGCACCGTACCCGCGAATGCGCACAACTCGGCCACATGGGTCGCGAGTGTGGCGAGGGACATGGATTTTTCATGCGGCTTCCAGTCGTTATGTCCATCCGGAACGATTGCGATCATCTTGCGCGTCGACGCGAGTTCGTCGGCGAGGTCGGGATAGAGCAACTGCGCTGGAGTGGCGTTGCCGGGGAAGTCGGCGGTTGAGGAATTGGTCATGGATCGTGGCGTTGGGGTGGAGTGCTTCGGTGTTTATACGGTACTGTGTTCTTGCCTTTTCCGCCAGCAGGCCAGCGCCGCCGTTACGGAATCGCCGCGCACCCCGACACTTTCTCACACTGCGGATCGATCGGCGCCAACTTCAACCGCAAAAGCTCCTTGTTCACCGCAACAAGATCAGTCTTGTACACCTTCGCGAGTTGATCCGTATACCCCTTCAACTCAGTCGCCAATATCCCGAAAATCTCCGGCATGCTGTTGATCGGCGCGCCGTCACCACGCTCCGCCATCGACATCAGGTTCGCCAGACGGTTATTGACCTTGATCGGGAAGTTGAGCGGATCCTGGCCACTCTGGTTCCGCACCTGATAGACGTTCTCTTCGACAGCGGAGACGTCCGTCTTCAGCGTACCACCCACCGTTTTTAGAGTTGCGTCGTCGGACTTCTTGAATCGGTCCTCGAGCTGCGCCTTCACTCGACGAATGCCAATGACCGATTCGTTCGCCTCGTTCGCCTTGTCGCGCACGCGCTTCGAGAACGCATACTGCGCGCGCATGTCGGCGTCGCTCACGTCGGTGATACGGGGATTGCGCGCAACCCTCGCCGGCACACTCATCGACTTTCCATCAGCGGTAAGACGCACGGTGTAATGACCCGGCGGCACGACAGGCCCATTGGTGCCCGCTCCCCACAGGATCATCCCGGGGAACGTTGCGATTCCCTTCGTGCGCAAATCCCACGTGAGATGATTGATGCCTGCCGTCTTAGGCAGGTACGGTCCTGCGCCACCACGACGTCCGCCGCCGCCTGCCGCTGCAGCAGCAGCGCGCGACGCTGAGTCCGGACGTGTTGTGTCGGGCTCGAACGAGCGGAGCACAACGCCGGTTGAATCAAGGATCTCGAGCTTCGCTGTCGTCGGTGCCTTCTTCAACGACCAAGTCAACACGAGCCCCGATCCGGAGCGCACTGCCGCGGGCGGATTGTACAAATGCGCCTCTGCCGCGAGAATCTCGGGCGTCGCCTGGCGCAGCGCCGCAACGTTGTCGAGCACCCAGAACCCGCGGCCATGTGTTGCAATCACGAGTTCATTGTCCTCGACAACCAGGTCCGACACCGGGACGTCGGGCATGTTGAGCATCAACGGTTGCCACGACGCGCCATCGTCCTGCGAGATGTAAACGCCATGCTGCGTTGCCGCGTACAGCTGGCCTTTACGCGCAGGATCCTCGCGCACCGCATGCACATACGCGTCAGCACGAATGCCCGTGACGATTTTCGTCCACGTGCGGCCGTAGTCCGCGGTCTTGAAGATGTACGGCGCCACGTCGTTGAGCAGCGGCTTGCGCACCGACACATACGCTGCGCCATCATTGAACGCCGACGCATCGATCTGGCTCACGCGCCCAAAGTCCGGCATGTCCTTCGGCGTAACATTCACCCAGCTCTTGCCGCCGTCGCGCGTGACGTGAACAAGACCATCATCCGACCCAGTCCAGATGGTGTTGACGGTCTTCTTGCTCGGCCCAACCGAGAAGATGACGCCGTACACTTCCGGGCCGTTCATGTCACCTGTAATCGGACCACCCGAGTGTCCCTGCGTCTTGGGATCGTGACGCGTAAGATCGCCGCTCAATGCAGTCCACGAACGACCACCGTTCGTCGTGCGCCACAGGCGCTGCGACGACACGTAGAGCGTCTTTGGATCCACCGGCGAGAAAATTATCGGGTACGTCCATTGCCAGCGCTCCTTGATATCCTTGCTCGGCTCACCGGAATAGAACCACGGATATGGATTTACCTCGCGATGTATTTCCGTGCGCCGGTTGTACTTGTCGAGGTAGCCGCCGTTGTTCGTCCCCGCGTAAAACTGGTCGGGCTCTAATGGATCGGGGCCGATGTAACCGGGCTCGCCACCGCCCGCCTGGTACGACTCGGCCATACCGCCAAGCGTGATGTCACTTGCGCCAAGTGGTGGGGTAACGCGTGCGCTGTCACCACCTGCTCCTGCACCGCGTCCGCGCCCGCCGCGCCCACCGCGACCACCCGCACCCTGACTGGCATCGAATGCGCCGAGGTTCCAGTTGAACGGCGTGCAGAGGGTGGAGTTGTCCTGCTGCGATCCGCACACGTGGTACGGAATGTGGTTCGTCGTCGCGACGTGGTAGAACTGCTCGGTCGGAAAATCCTGCGCCGTCCAACGGCCGCCCGTGTTCGTCGACACTGCGCCGCCGCCGTCATTGCCGACGACGAGATGCGTGGCGTCGTCCGGATCGATCCAGAGATCGTGCATGTCGCCATGCGTGCCGTTGCCGATGTTGGTCGTTGTCTTGCCACCGTCCGCCGAGCGGAACATGGACGTGTTCTGCATGTAGACGACGTCCTGATTCTTCGTATCAGCGTGGACGTGCGTGTAGTAGAAGGCGCGCTGGCGGATGTCGCGATTGCTGTTGACGAGCGCCCACGTGGAGCCAGCGTCGTCGCTCTTGAAGAGCCCACCGCTGTCGTTCTCGACGAGTGCGTACACACGATTCGAGTTTGCAGCGGACACGGCGACACCAATGCGCCCCACGAGCCCCTTTTGCGGGAGGCCCGTGTTGCGCGTGATCTCCTTCCAGGTGTCGCCGCCGTCGGTGCTCTTGAACAGGCCGCTGCCCGGCCCGCCGCTCGACATTGTGTATTCGTTGCGAAAGGCTTCCCACATCGCGGCGTACATGACGTTCGGATTCGCATGATCGATGCTGATGTCGATCGCGGCCGTCTTGTCATCGCGGTACAGCACCTTACGCCACGTCTTGCCTCCATCGGTGCTCTTGAAGACGCCACGCTCCGCATTGGGCACGGAGTACTTGCCGAAGGACGCGACGAAGATGATGTCGGGGTTCGTCGGATGAATTCGGATTTTGGAAATGCCGTCGGATTCGTCGAAGCCGAGGTGCGTCCATGTCTTGCCGGCGTCCGTGGACTTGTAGACGCCGTCACCCGACATGATGTTGCCGCGAATGCAGGTTTCGCCCATGCCGATGACGACGACGTCTGGATTGGACTCGCTCACCGCCACCGCGCCGACGCTGGCGCTCTTCACCTGCCCGTCCGTGACCGCGGCCCAGTTTTCGCCACCGTCGGTGGTCTTCCAGAGGCCACCGCCCGTTGCGCCGAAGTAGGCTTCCTTCGGTCGTCCCTTCACGCCCGAAACGGCAATGGAGCGGCCACCGCGATCGGGGCCAATGTTGCGCCACTTATATGAAGCAACGAGCGTAGAGTCGAGAGTCGGCGGTGCGACGGTCGATTCGGTTCGTGAGCGCTTCGCGACGGAGTCGGCGCTCGAACCGGCGAGCGTCATTGCGAGGACGCCGGGAATCGATAGGGTGATCAGGTGGCGCAACGGAAGCATACGCGGTCTCGATGAAGGCGAATCGTCGGATCAGGTGTTCTCGGTGGGGGATACGTTGTTGCGACGACGCGCGTTGAGCAACCGGGCACATGATGTTCACGCTCGTATCTTCGTGCGACATTGCACTCCATGAACATCATCAAGTACCTCGGCAACCTCGGCTACGGTACACGTCGCGAAGTCACGCTGGTCGTGCGGGAGCGGCGCGTGACCCGTCGTGACGGCAGCATTGTGCGCGACGGCGACTCGTTTGTGCATGATGACGTGCTTGTCGACGACGAACCGCTCGATCCCGCGCCTGGTACGGTGCTCATGCTGCATAAGCCGATTGGCTACGTGTGCTCGACGAATGACGCAGGCCGCTTGATCTACGGGTTGCTCCCGATGCGATTTCCGCGTCGGTCACCGGTGATGGCGCCCATTGGTCGACTGGATCGCGACACGTCGGGCCTCCTGCTGATCACGGATGACGGGCAGATCAATCATCGCTTGTCGTCGCCGCGTACGCACTTGCCGAAGGTCTACGAGGCGCGACTCGCAAGTGCCTTGCGTGGCGACGAAGCCGATATATTCGCAAGTGGAACATTAATGCTGACAAGTGAGACGAAACCCCTTCAGCCTGCGACGCTCGAGATTATCGGCGAACGACTCGTACGCGTCACAGTGACGGAGGGTCGTTATCACCAGGTGCGCCGCATGTTCGCGGCAGTCGGGAATCATGTCGATGCACTGCACCGGCGAGCGATTGGTGGGCTCGATCTTGGAAGCCTGGACGCGGGCACGTGGCGTGTCCTCAATGCGTCCGACATGAGCAGTCTCTTTTCGTAGTTGTCATCCCGAGCGAAGTCGAGGGATCTGCACCTTATGGACTGTGTATTCTTCGACGCGCTGCGGTCGTTCAAGATGACACTCTCGTCGCCATGAGCACCTTGAAGCGCGGACCATCATGCACGTTGGCGACATTCCCGAACCGGTGCTTGATCGCTTGCTCATAGGGAAGCGTGCGGTTCGCTACCAGGAACAGGCGACCCTCACGCTCGAGCACCGCCCACGCGTCCTCGATGAACTGCAGCGGGACATTGAGGTCCGTCGCCTTGCCGACATGAAACGGTGGATTCGTCACCACCACATCGAAGCGCTCGTCGATAACCGCCGACGCCACGTCGCTCGTCAGCGCACGATAGTCGACAACCGCATTGGCCTCCGCCGAACGCGTGGCCGAACGCACCGCTTCAACATCAGCGTCAAGCATCGTGATTTTGCCACGACCAGCAAGCGACGCCGCAACGACGCCGAGTGCCCCGCAACCACACCCGATGTCGAGCACGGAGCTTCCATCGCCCACTTGCATCGCGTCAGCAAGAATCGCCGTCGCTTCGTCAATGTGCTCCCACGAGAACACACCGGGCCGCGAATACAAGGTGTATCGCGTTCCGCGCAATGTTGCCTCGGTCTCG
The DNA here is from genome assembly GCA_039934235.1 of bacterium. Lineage (GTDB taxonomy): Bacteria > Gemmatimonadota > Gemmatimonadetes > Gemmatimonadales > Gemmatimonadaceae > AG11. The sequence continues at coordinate 5,853 of JBDTMO010000362.1, forward strand.
CTGAACGCATCACTGCTCAGGAACGGACTATCCAACCCGTCTGTGCTTGCCGGCGCGTCCGCTCGTTTCACCGCGCTGATCACACGGTGACTGCTATCGCGCGACAACACCCGCGC
>JBDTMO010000363.1:0-5954 GCA_039934235.1 bacterium
CGTGCGCACGAGCACCCGGCGCGCCTCGTCATAATCGCCGGCGCGGTTGGCCTCCGTGGCCGCGGCCCGCGCACGCGCCGCATACAGCGCGGCGACCGCACGGTCCACCATGCGGTCACGCGCCTGCACGTCGTTCTCGGCGTGGCTCGCGTAGCGCCACTCGAGCGTGCCCTCCGCGAGGGTAGCAATGCCGTTGGCGTCGGTGAGCCGCACGCCGACAGCGGCGGTGTCGCCCGGCAGCAGCGCCGCGAAGCGGAGCGAGACGGCGACGTCAAGCTCCTGTGCCGACACAAGGTCGCCGAGCTCGATGCGCAGTTCGTTGTCACCGACGGCGAGCACATGGCGCAGCCGGTTGAGCGGCTCGGCGGTGGCGCCGAGCGGGAGGGCGACCTGGATCGCGGCGCCGCGCACGACGATCTCGAGCGCCTCGCCGAGTTCGCTCGTAAGCAGCGCGGGGATCTGCTCCGGCGTCTGCACGTAATACGCGTTGCCGCCGCCGGCGTGCGCAATGTCGCGCAGGATACGCTCGTCGAAGTCTTCGCCGATGCCGAAGGTGCTGGTGGCGATCCCGCGTCCTCGCAGCGTCTCCGCCTGCGCGGCGAGCGCCGCCGGCTCCACGATGCCGGCGTTGGCCTGACCATCGGTGAGCAGGAGGACGCGGGTAACGGCGCGCGCGTCAAGGAACGCGGCGAGGCCCGTTGCCGCGGCCATCCAGCCTGAGTGGAGGTCGGTGCCGCCGCGTGGCTCTACCTCAGCGAGGCGCAGTAGCGCCTCGCGCTTCGCCGCGGCGGTCGCTAGCACCGCCGGTGCGAGGACGTCTGTCGTCGTGTCGAAGACGACGAGGGTGAACCGGTCGTCGGGATTCAGCATGCGGAGGCTCTGCTCCACGGCCACGCGCGCGAGCTCGAACTTGCCGCCCCCCATGGAGCCGGAGCGATCCAGCACGATGCCGACGTGCACCGGAAGACGTTCGGCGCGGGCGGCCGCAGCGGGAGCGGTGATGGAGACGAGCAAGTGGCGGGTGCTGCGCGAGCCAGCGCGCAAGAGAGCGCGGTCAGTGCGGAGGGAGAGCTGCATTTGTCCTCATAGTTGGTGAAACGAAAAGGATAGACGCAACCTCTGACAGCCAGTCGTCAGATCACAGTCGTGCGCTCGTCGAGCCGAGCGCCTGCCCGACGCTTGAGGCATGCATTGAAGGCCATGAGCTCGTCGCCGGTCGCACTCCATCTCTGCCATCTTCGCCTCCACGGCGCACTGGCAATCGGCTGGCTCAATCGCGGCACATAGGACGCGCCTCCCAAGGCGGCAGGGCGCTATTGGCGAATTAACGCGATGGGCATCGCGGGTGAGAGCGCCTTTGATGGCTCTTTCCGCCGCAGTTGGGAACTGCAAGAGGTAAACCGCATTCGTCGGTGCCTGCGTTGACGGGCACCAGCGTGATCGCCGCGCACTCCTCGACGAGCTAAGCTGCTGATCGTTTGAGCGATCATAGCAGTCCCTAGAGCTGGTGTGGCCCGCTTCCTCCTGTGCTCCTGCGGGGAGCGCGTCTTCCGGTCTCTTCCGAGCACTCGCCGGCTCACGTCATCTCATTCCAGTGTCAAGCGCTTTACGGCGCCGGCAAGAGCGGGATCAACGACATCCCGCTGTGCCGGTGTTTCCGACATAGAGTTATAAGCCGCTTCGTCATGTTGCATGTTAGATGCACGAGGCAAGGCCCCGCCGAGAACGCCACGCAAAAACCGGTCGCATCAGTGTGCGCTGCTGTCAGACCCTGATCGTACAGTTCGATTGCGCATTGTACCGCAGGAAGCGCAGTGGACCACCCGCCATAGGATGCAAGGCAAATGTTCAACCCCGAGCGCCAAGGCCCGAACGACGACGAAAGCCAGCGGGACTTCGTTGCGGAGTTCGAGGCCTTTCTAGTCGAGCAAGGCATCGTAATCTCCGCCAAGGAGGTCTACCACCTGAATCCTTTCGGTGAGGCGACGGAGGACATCCGCCAACATAGCCATACAATTATCAGGTCGAACCGCACCAAGCGCTCGTTGTCAGTCTGCGCGACCACAATGAATTGGGAGAACTCCCCTGTTCTCGCGTCACCCTTGTTCGCCAGCCTGGCCGCGGACGCTCGTATCCTCGAAGAGAGCGAGCGCAACCTTCTGCAGTGGGCGGCGACGTTGGATCTCTACCCCCCGACAGTCGAAGCGTCGAGCGCAAGTTCAATCAGACCGCGAACATCGCTGATGCGTTGCGCGGGTTACTCGGCGAGCACGCATACGTGCAACTTCTCCAGTTGTCCCTGGAGTACTCTGATTCGTTAAGCGAGAACGATGACGAGAGTGAGGACGACGACGAATAGGCGCGCTTGTGTGCGCATCCCGATTCAGTCGCGCCGGTGGTCGGCGGGCCTCATGACAGAACGGATCGTGGTGACGGGAAAGGAGATGGACTACGCGTTGGAACGGTGCGGCGGCGACGTGCTGCAGGCGGTAATACTGCTCGCGCGACAACGAGGGCTCGCGTAGGCACCCGATGACATGCCGGAAACAAGCGAGGACATGAATGAGCCAGAAATCGCTATCGGCTCAGCTCCCGGTACCGACACAGTGCATTGGCCAGTTTCATCTGCCGCGGCGTGCGACATTCTGGCTCAAACAGCAATCCACTAGCGATAATCACCGCCAGACAGCGCGCCCGACTGGTCGCCACGTTCAGGCGGTTCAGGCTATAGAGAAAATCCATCCCGCGCGGCGCATCCTCGGGACGACTAGTGGCCATGGAGAAGATCACCACCGGCGCCTCCTGTCCCTGGAACTTGTCGACTGTCCCCGCGCGGGTGCCGCTGCCCTCGAGTCCTCGTACGAGCCGCGAAACGTGCGAGTTATATGGACCAACAACGAGGATGTCCTTGCCCTCGAGAATTCTGCTGACGCCCTTGGAGTCAACCCACGAGACGCTGCCTGACGCGAGCTTCCTTGCCATCGCCACCACGGTGTCCACTTCCTCGTTCGAGTACGAACGGTTGCCATCGTGCTGCACGAACACGGCTCTCAGTCCCGCCCCGTTCAGGTCATCAACGCCGGTGAGCGTCTGGAGATTCAGCCCTTCCATGGAAGAGAGGCGCCCTTCGTAGAACATCTCCGAGGTGAACTCGGTGATGTCGGGGCACATCCGCCAGGTCTTCGGGAGAAACACACCCCGGTCGTTGGGCAGCGTGATATGCCCCGCGAGCGCGTGCTCGAGGGCGGACACATCCACCCCGGGGGGATGCGCGGCCTTGACGGGCTGCTCGAGTTGCTGAGGGTCGCCGAGCAATACGATGTTCTTCGCGCACGGGCTCATGGCGATGACGTTCGCGAGGGCAAGCTGACCGGCCTCGTCGACGAAGAGATAGTCAACGGCGTTCGCCATGTCGTCGCGCGCCCAGAGCCATGAGGTGCCGCCGAGCACTTGCGCGGTGCCGTCATCGAGAGCCTGGCGCGCGTCCTTGTTCTGTGAGATTGGTTGAATGCCGGCAGCAGAGCCCATGTCGTCATCGCCGTCACCCTTGTGCGCGATCGCGATCGAAGTGCCGTGTCGTTTCGCGGAGGCGGCGACTTCGCACAAGAGGTTGCGGATCACGGCGTGACTGTTGGCCGTCACTCCCACTTTCTTCCCCGCCTTCACGAGCGCAATGATTGCCTCTCCGCCCGCAAACGTCTTTCCCGCACCCGGCGGACCCTGGACGGGCAGGACGCTCTCATCGAGCGCGAGCGCGGCGTTCACGAAGTGCTTCGCGATGTCGTCGCCCTTTGGGCCGCTGAGTGGTCCCGTCGAGAGCGCCGGTGCAAGCGTGAGGAGAAGTCGGCGCGCCGCACGATCTCTTGCACCCTGCGTCACGGTGAGGGCGCCATCCTCGGCGACTCGCTGGCCGATCGCGAGGAGTGACTGTTCCTGCGACCTGGTCGCGATGTAGGTGAACGCGAACACAGCGCGTGGATGATAGTCCTTGTGGACCTTCTGCTTGTCGACGTCAATGGTGCGAGCGATGCGATCCACGGCGTCGACGTTGCCGAGTGTTCCGCCCTCCCGCAGCTTGAGGCCACCTTTCTCGATTTCCATCTCTTGCGGCGGGTACCGATAGCGATCGACCACCTTGCCGGTCGGCACACCTTTCTTCGTGAGGCTGACCTTGACGCGTTCGACGAACTCGAGGCCGAAGATGGCGTTCGGCTCGTCGATGAGGTCCTCCTCCGGCAATTCCTTCAGCCGCCAGTACTCCCACACGGTGGCGAGGTATTCGCGGCGGTGAAAGTCGAGCAGGTAGGCGAGCAGCCACAGTGCCTGCTGTTCCGCCGAGCGGTGGGCGGGATCCTCCGGATCGCCAGCGAGCAGCTTCTCACGCAGATCGTTAACTGCCTGCTGGTGCTCGTTGACGACTGCCTCTTCCGCTTCAACGACGGCGGGGCGGGGAATCGGCGGGTGCTGTTCAGCGCGCACCTTTTCCAGCCAGTCGCGCAGCTCCAGGGTGGAGACGCAATCGTCCTCGTTGTAACCGCGCACCTTCTCGATGATGTCCGGCGCTGGCATTTGCCCGCTCTGGAGCGCAATCTCGATCGCGTTGCGGCAAAGGGTGGCCTCCTCCAGCTCGACCTTCCGCTTGAAACCGTATAGCGGTTCGAGCTTCTTGATCGAGTAGCTCTCGGTGCCGACGCGAACGCCCTGCCGCACGACGCCATAGAGATCGACGAACACGCCGCCACGCAGGAACTCATCTAGCTCGTCACCGCGCGACTCGTACCGCAGACGAAGCTTGCGCAGCGCGGTGGTCTCGTACGGCGCGTAATGATACACATGCATCTCCGGATACTTCGCCCGACGCTCGGCGATCATGTCCATGAGACGCTCGAACGATTTCCGCTCGTCTTCATCGGTGAATCCCCAGAGCGCCTCGAACTCGGGCTGGGCACGACCGATGGTCACGATGCCGGTGAGATACTCTCGTCCACCTTCCACGGCGTATGGGTCGCCCTCGAAGTCGAGGAACATGTCGCCGGGCGATGGCTCGGGCAGGCGACAAAGTCCTTCGTCGCTCTGCGCCGGCTCGGTCTCGCTTGCGGGGCGATATGAAAAAACCGGGCGCAGCTCGTACGCGATCTTATCCGCAGTGGACTTGAGCTGGAGCGCCGCTTGGCGGTGAAGGTTCTCGTACATCTCCAGCGATCCTCGGCGCGGCTCGGACGGCAGCGGCCAGGTCTCGCCGCACTGCCTGCGGGTGGTGATGCCGAGCGTGGCGAGCTCGCGCCGCTGCATGCGGCCGATGCCGGCAACGAGGGAGATATGGTCGTCGGCGTGGCGCTTGGCGTCGCAGGTCCTGTTCCACCGACACACGGTACAGTGCTCAACTGGGTCAGGATAATTCGCTTTGGCGACTTCGATTGCATCGCGCACGACGGTCTCCTCCATCCGCAGGCGGACCAGGCGAAAGTACGCGGCGTAGTCGCTGGTGCGGTACTCGAGGACCATCATCGACTCTGGCCCACTCACGTGCCTCGACAGCTCGTCTGGCGACGGTTTGCCGATGGCCATCCGGGGCGACACGACATAGAAGCGCTGGGGCGTCGTCCCCTGTACCCTGGCGACCATCGCCGTGTACAGGCTGAGTTGCAGGATGGCCCCGGCCTTGGTCTTCCGCGACAGCTTGGTGTCGTAGACCTCGTAGCTCCAGGCCCCGAGCTCGCTCGGGGTCTCGACGCGGTAGAGGATGTCCGGCTTGCCGAACCATTGCGCGTCGCGGAGCGCGCCCTGGACGATCACATCAGCACCCTGTCGCATCGCGTCGTGTGTGGCGTCGACGAGCTCGTCGGGACAGGTGAGGGAGTCGATGTGGCTGAGATCCGCGACCCGTAGCGGCTGCGCCTTCAGCCAGTCCACGTATTGCTTCTCGTGGTCGAGGCCGCGATCGAAGAGCAGCT
>JBDTMO010000364.1:0-5948 GCA_039934235.1 bacterium
GCGCCGTGATACCTGCGAGCGGCCAACCCATCCGCGCATGCCACGACAGCTCCGTTATCTCGCCAATATGGATCGCGTTGGAGCGTGAATGGATGTCACTCGACGAACGCTACAGAGCAGGAATGGTAGCTCCTAATCGCTTCGCTCTTGCGGGATGACAGCCCCTACTCGAGCAGCGTTGCCACTACGACACACTTGGTGCAGCGCGTAGCGTAAAGACAGTGATTTCGGGTCGAGCATTGAAGCGGGCGCGGATCAGGTGGCCGACGCCGCGGCTGATGTACAGCGAGCGGTTCGCATCAACCGCCACCTCTCCCGAAACATAGCGGCGGTTTTCTACCGGGACTAACGGCGGCGGCAGGAACGGAGCCTTGCACTGTCCGCCATGCGTGTGACCCGCGAGTATCCAGCCGCGATACTCCGGCCATCGGTAGAGATCGGCCGCGTCAGGATTGTGAACGAGGACTATTCCCGCCTCATTCGCGCGACCACTGAACGCCTTCGTCGTATCGCCACGCTCGGCCCACAGGTCATCGACGCCAATGATGTCAACGCCGGCAACCGACTGTGTTTCGTTGCGCAGCATGTGAATGCCCGCATGCTCGACTGCGGCGACAACCTTGTCGGCAACTTCGGGTTGTCGCCAGCCAAAACCGTAATCGTGGTTGCCAAGAATGCCGAATGTGCCGAGCCGGCCGTGCGGCAGGTGGGACATCACGCTGCCGACTTGCTGGAACTGTTCATCGCCGCGATCGGTGCGATGCGTGAGGAAGTCGCCGGTGACGACGACGATGTCCGGCGTTAACGCACGCAGGCGATCGAATGAGTGGATGAGGTAGTCGTCGCTGACGTCCGTGCCGACGTGGATGTCGCTGACCTGCGCCAACCGTGCGCCATCAAGGGCGCGCGGAAGTTTCTCGATGGGGAGATCGCGATGCACGATCTCGAGCCAGTGCGGTTCGAAGCCGATCGCGTACACGACACAACCTGCTCCCGCGACCGCGAGGGCCGCGGCGGTCCGCTTTACAAAGACACGACGATTCACTGCGCTCTGCTCTCATTGTTGAAACGGTCCGGGCGTTATGCGGTTACAGCAACGCTGCCGGAAGATATCGCGCGACGGCCATCATCGATGCCGCGAGAAGGAGCAGCACGGCGGCAACTTTCATCGCGGCAGCGAGCCGATTCTGGCAACGCTGCATTTCGGCTGCCAGTTCGGGCGGGGCCGCGCCGCCCGACGCGCGAATAGCCGCGCTCAGCGTGCCGATCTTCTTGGCGGTCGGGGAGTTGACGGTGAGGCCAATGATCGCAACGACGATCGCGAGCGTGCCGCCGACGCTGAACGCGAGCCCAGGCCCGGAATGCATCCACGCGTCGGACTTGAAGCCGACGGAATCATTCCAGAACAGCGTGATGCCGGACAGGATGGTCAGGAGCATCCCGGCCACCATGTACGACGGCAGCTTCTTCACTTGCGTGAGATGTCCCATCACGGGGCCTGCGGCTGGGCCGACGGCCTTCATCGTCGGCATCAGGAAGGCCGCGACGAATACAATGGCGCCGGCCCACATGATGCCGACGAGGATGTGGATCAGGCGAAGGACAATGACGACAGAGGTCGACAACATTCGGTTCGATTCTCCGGGTTGCGGTGAGGTGCAGATCCTTCGACTCGCTACGCTCGCTCAGGATGACAAACTCGTCGCGACGCTCGCTCCTGCGGGATGACAAACGACTACCAGCGTGCGCCAAGCGAAAGATCAACCCTGAACTCCTTTTTCGGATAGAGACCTCGCGCCACATCGACGCGAAGCATCCCGTCGAGCATCGACAGCCCGACGCCCACTCCACTCAACGGCCTCCCAACATCACTGAGTTTGGTACGATCGCCCACCCAGCCGAGATCGCCAAATATCGTAGTGCGATAGGTACGAAACTCTCGCCCGACCTCCGCGCGCGTAAGCCAGAACGCATTGCCGCTTTGCGCCGTATCGGGACTCTGGCCACGAACGGTATTCGTACCGCCCAGGAACCAGCGTCGTTGCATGGGGACGCCGCCGATTGTCGAACCTCCCGCGAGTGTCAGCGCGCCAGCAAGGTCGCCGACAAGCCCGCGGGACAGCGTGATATCCATCGCGCCACGACCATACGTCGAATCGCCACCAGCAGCCTCGAGTCGAACGTCGGTAAAGGTGCGAAAGCCTTGAGGGTCGAGCCCATGTGCGTGCGTGAACCGCACTGTCGCGCCGGCACTCGTGCCCGACGACGCAACGATGTTCGGACCGAAGTCCCCACCCACCGAGAACGAAGTCTTCTGAGCTGCCGTACGCTGACGCTCCGCAAACAGACGCCAGTCGAGCTTCAAGCCATGCTCGGTATTGAAACCCAACTCCGCCCCACTCGCCCGATAGTAAAACCCATCATCTCGGCCAAACAGCAACGCGGACATCGACGCGCTGAACGAGAGCGGGCGCCCCCAGTCATTCGCGGAGACGAGCCGGTTGTAGCCAGTGAGTGAGATGGTCTTCGTAAGATTGGTGCGCGCCATCGAGAGCTCGACGTTCGGCTCACGATCGGCGAAGCCAATGCGTCCCGTTGCGGTCGCCGAATATCCGTCGCCGAGTTGCTGGGCAACGCGCAGTGCGGTGGAGAATCCCTCGATGCGATTGTAGCGCGAGAGCGACAAGCCATAGTCGAGCTGCGGAGTGGCGCGCAACAAACTGAACGGTGCCTGCGCGCCAAGTGAAAGGGCGCGCCCGATGAGTGATTCGCGCTCTGCAGATCCAAACACTTCCTCGTTGGCATCGTAGATCGACGACGTGAAGTCGGAGGACGTGGTCAGCTTGTCCACGTTACACGGGAACGTCACGGCGATGGCGAGCAATCCCTCGTAACGATCGCGCGCGAGCGTCCGATTACCAGTTGCATCGCACGAGCCCTTGTCGAGCGAATCACGCATTGCGTCGCGCGCCACGCGATTCGACTTGTAGACGGAGTCGCGCCACTTCTTCGCGGCTTCGCCCTTGAGCGAGTCGGGCGCTATGACGCGCGCGAGGAAGTTGGGGCTGTTGACGGTGATCGGGGCCAGCGCATCACCGCCGTTGACGCTCGTATATCGGTACGAGTGTTCGATCGCCACGGGCATGCGAACCATCGCCACCTGCAAGACGCCTTTCATCGATCGCGACCGCGGCAACCAGAAGCGTCCGTCGAACAACGAATACTCGATAGTCACCTCGGAAATCTGCGACGTCACACTTGGCGCAATTGCCTTGAGGACGGCAATCCCTCGCGTGTCGGTACCGGTGTCGGCGCGTTCCTTCATGTTGGCCCACATGTCCGCGGGCGCAGCGAGACGATACGCGGCCCACACGAGCTGCCCCGATGCGATGTCGAACATCAACGACCCGACCGCGAGATTCGACTTCTGTGATCGTGGCCTGACCTTGAGCTCGCGCAGCTGAATCACGGTGCCGTTCGGAAGCTTCGAGCTGATCGAATCGCCGGACTCGTACGTGTAGTACGCCTCGGCGCCATCGGCGAGTGGGTTCACGGTTCGCCGGTCGTCGACTCCATCCTGCGCCCTGCCGCCAAGCCAGAGTGCTTCATAGCCCGGGTAGTACGGAACGGTGGCAAGGTTGCCGTCGACCAGATTGGACAGGAGTTCCTTGCGTTCGTCGTCCTTCGGCGCGATGGGTAGCGCCATCCGTGCGCCTGTGAGCTCGACGCGCGCGCCAACACCCTGCTGCCACCGCACGCGCGATGCACTTTCCTGCCGGTACATCACGCGTTCGGGGCCAATCGAGCCGATCTTCATTCCCGCCGAGATCCGCGCACGAACGTCTGCGTCATAGCTGCGGAGTGAGGAGTCCTGCGCCATGCGCGCCTTGTGCGCGCGATAGAACAGGTCTTTCGCAGCCTCGTCGCGAAAGGCAGTCGCGAGCACCGCGGCAGTGACGGCGAGTCGCCGAGGGGCGTTTTTCGCCGCTGAGTCGGCGGCGGAGCTGTCGCGAACGAACGGCGCGGGACGCTTTGGCGGCTGCGGGGCCTGACCGGCAACTTGCAACGCGAATGCGACACCAAGTGGGAGCAGCATCGTGATCGAGATTGGTGAGTGTTGCGAGCGTTACCCTGGGGAAGTGCCGCGGTTCCCACCAGATGGTACCTTGGCTTTCATGATGGCGCGACCATTGCTCGGCAATCGTGCGCGATCACATCGACGAGGACAGACATGAGGGATTGGCTCGGGAGGGTTGACTCCCTGCTCGGTGAGCTCGACAAGAATGTGCGTGGCGCGGTGCGGTCGGTGCGCTCGACGTTCGACGACGGACCGTTCGAGGTGCTCGCGTACCGCGGGTACGGCAATGCGCGCTGTGCCTATGTGCATGGTCGAGCGCAGGAGAATCGCGGCGTGGGCCAGAGTTCGGATGCTGATTCGACGCTCGCGAATCTCATGAATACGTATCGTCGCGGGAACAGTCATCCGCTGCCCTTTGCCGAGCTTGCGGTGGGCTATGCGACGACGACGACGGCGATGAAGGCGGACGACGAAGGGTTCTTCAGTGGGCGCATCGATCTAACGTCGCCGGTAGCGACCGATGCGGAGTGGAATGAGTATCACGTCGACCTGCTTGCACCCACCCGCGCCGGCGTGGACAGGGCGAAGGGCGTTGGCGAGATACTGATTCCGTCGTCGAGCGCGCGGTTCGGTGTGATCAGCGACATCGACGACACCGTGATTCAGTCGCGCGTGTCGAATTTTCTGATGGCGGCGCGCATGATCATCCTGGGCAATGCGCATACGCGTCTTCCGTTTCCGGGCGTCCCAGCGTTTTACGAGGCGCTCAGGAATGGCGCGAACGGTGCCGAGAAGAATCCGATCTTCTACGTGTCGAGCAGCCCGTGGAACATCTATGACGTGATTACGCACTTCATGGATTTGCGGAAGATTCCGCGCGGGCCAGTGCTGCTTCGTGATTGGGACATTGGCTTTGGCGCGATGTCGTCCGCGCGACACTTCGATCACAAGGGCGCGGCAATTCGGAGCATCATGCAGCTGTATCCGTCGTTGCCCTTCATCCTGCTTGGTGACACGAGCCAGCATGATCCGGAGATCTATCGGCAGATCGTGACTGAGTTTCCCCATCGGGTGTTGGCGATCTACATCCGTGATGTGTCGAACGATGCGGAGCGATCACTGGCGATCAAGAAGCTCGCGGACGAGGTCGTGGCGGTACAGTCCGTCCTGGTGTTGGCGGAGGATACGATCAGCGCGGCGACGCACGCGGTGGAGCGCGGGTGGATCAGTGCGGACGCGTTGCCGCTGGTGCGCGAGGAGAAGCGTGCGGATGAAACGGGGGCAAGCGCGAGTTAACGCACGGCCCTGAACGTGCACCGGTTGCGCGTGGCCCAGTTCGCGAGATCCTGCAGCGTGTCGGCGTCACCCGCGGCGTAGCTGCGGCGCGCATCAGGCGTACCGGGATCCTCGGCAGACGCATCGGCCAGCGCTGCGACGGGAATGCGCCAATGCTGCCAGCGCGAATAGTGCACGGGCGCGGTGAGCCAATCGCCGATGTTGCCCCACTGCTTCTTCGCTTCGAGGGGCGCGCTGCCGGGCGACGACTTTGGGAAGAGCGGAATGGCCATACAGCTGCCGGCATTCACGGCGACGACGAGAAAATCGTGGACGTCAGTGACGGCGCGATCCTCGGTCTCCGTGAGCTGCGCGTTGGTCTCGCTGCCCCCGATGGCGCGAAGACGTTGCGTGTCGAGCCGGACAACGACGCCGGGGATGATCTCGGAGACGGCGAGAGGATGCATGCGTGCAATCTAGTCTGTATTGCATCCATTGATACCAATCGCCCACGGTCTATCAAAGCGCTCGCCGAATATCATTCGCGGTAAATGCGGGAGTCAGGCACGCGGAGGAGTTCCGCCCAGCGACTCCG
>JBDTMO010000365.1:0-5928 GCA_039934235.1 bacterium
CTCGCTGAGGTTGGTCTGCACGACATTCACTCGTTTGTGAATGGTCGCGAGGAGGAAGTGATCCTGGTTCTGCTCGCGCACCTTCCCGGCGTGCGAGAGCCCGAAGACGTCGATTTCGTCGTCGTGGGGTTTTGGTTCGACCGCGATGGCAGACACGTCCGGCGTGCGCATTGGGACCTCTGGGTGCGCAAAGGTACCGAATAAGGTGAAGTGTGAACAGTGAACGGTGAACAGTGAACGGTGAACAGTGAACAGTGAACGGTAACTGCCTCCGCTGTAACGGTTCACCGTTCACCGTTCACCGTTCACGTTTTCTTTGTTATGGCGAAACCATCTTCGAATTCACGTAATAATTCCGATCCACCTTGAACTCCGCACTCGGCACCTGAAGCTGTACAGTCTGCCACGTTTCCGTTGGGTGCAGCACGGTCATCGCGCCAGAAGAAACTGAGGCGCCAATCTGCATGTTGAACCCCGGAACGACATTCGCCCAGCGATAGCTCAACGTCGTTCCACTGATCTTGTACTCGAACGTTGGGACCATGATCGTTCGCAGGTACTGGTCGAACACCTTGGACAAATCCACGCCAACGCGCGCGCTCAGGAAGTCTTCGATCTGCTTGCCTGTCACCGTCTGGTGCCAGAACGTCTGGTTCATGCCGCGCAAAATGCCGCGCCACTTCTCGTCGTCGCCCGCAATCTGGCGAATGGTGTGCAGCATCTCGCCGCCCTTCGGATACATGTCACCCGAACCCTGGGCATTCACTCCGTATTCTGGGACAATCGGACGATCATTTCGGATGCCTCTGCGATTGCCGACGATGTAATCCTGGGCCGCGGCCTTGCCCGCCAGGCACTCCTCGTAGATGCCCTCCGCGTAATTCGCGAAGCTCTCGTGCACCCACATGTCGGCCATGTCTTTCGTCGTGATGTTGTTGCCGAACCACTCATGTGCACTCTCGTGCACGATGATGAAGTCCCATTGCATTCCCAGCCCAGTGCCCGAGCTTTCACGCCCGCGATAACCATTCGCAAAGCCATTGCCGTACGACACCGCGCTCTGATGCTCCATGCCATTGTTCGACACCTCGATCAGCTTGTAGCCGTCCTCGTACCATGGATACGGGCCGAACCAGTGTTCGAAGCAGCGCAGCATGGGTGTCGCCTGCGTCCACTGTCGGTGCGCGGCATCCAGATGATACTCGAGCGGCCAGAAGTCCATCGTCAGCTTGCCCATCTCGCCCTCATACACGTCGGAGTAGTGCGCGTAGGTGCCCGCGGCGACGGCGATCGCATAATTGTTGATCGGATTGGTGACGAACCATTCGTACGTCGTCGTTCCATCGCTGTTGTGTGTCGTGCTCCGCAGCCTTCCGTTCGACACGTCGACCATCGGATCGGGCAACGTCAGTGCAACACGCTGGCTGTCAGGTTCGTCGGCCTGGGTGTCCTTGTTCGGCCACCACGCAGACGCGCCCATCCCCTGATCGGTCGTCACCACCCACGGGCGGCCAAGGCTGTCCTTTCCCCACGTGAAGCCACCATCCCACGGCGGTCGCTTGGCGACGAGGGGCTTTCCGTGATAGTAGACGGTGATCGTCTTCGTGTCGCCAGCGCGTTGCGGCGCATCGAGTGACGCGAAGTATGCCGGCCCCTCGTGACGGAACCGCACAGGCTTGCCATCCTGTACCATGCTATCCACGACGAGCGGTAGCATGAGATCCACCTGCAGCTCACGCGCGGGCGTGAGCACGCGATACCTGATGCCGTTGTAGCCGTTGACGCTGCTGTCCGCGGGGCTCAGCGCCACGTGCAGATCATAGAAGCTGACGTCCCACCACACACGACCTTGCGAGGTGTACGACCCGCGCAGCGTATCCGCGCGCGTGAACGTCGGGCGTGCCTGCGCCGACGCAGGCAACGCGGGGAACAGCATCAGGCTAGCCGCAAGGCAGGACCGCAGCGAGGTGCTCCGTCGAATCATGATGTCCGCTCGTGGAGTGAATGGCCAGCTACCAACGCAAACTACATTCAACGCCTTGCAATGTCAGTCCGTTGTCGGCATCGTGGCGCGTGACGCTTCGCCACGCTGGCACCTTTTCTCCAACTGTCCGCAATGCACGCCGCCCTCCTGATCTTCCATCGCTGGACCGCCCTCATCACGTCGATCGTGATCTTTGTCGTCGCCGCGACCGGCAGCGCGCTCGTCTTCGAAGGCGCGATCGATCGCGGACTCAATCCGCAATTCTGGCGCGTTACGCCAGGAGGGCAGCCGCTCTCGCTCGACACCCTCGCGGCTCGCGCGCAGGCTGTTACGCCGGCGTTGCCGATCACCGGATTTACCCTCTCACCTGTACCCGATCGCGCGTACGTCGCACAAGCCGCGGGCGTACAGACATTCGTCGATCAGTACACTGGCAAGGTCCTCGGCACGCGGGCCGTGAAGGACTTCAACACATCGTTGCCACGACGGCTGCACAGTTTGCACACAACGCTCCTCGCAAAGGGATTCGGCGGAACGGTGGTGGTGCTCGTCACGATTGCATCATTCCTGCTCACGCTGACGGGAATCATTCTCTGGTGGTCGGACAAGCTGTGGCGGATTCGATGGAGCGCGTCGTGGAAGCGCATCACGTTCGACCTTCACCATTCACTGGGGATCATCGCATCGCTCGTGCTCTTCATCGTCACGGCGAGTGGCATCGTCATGCACTACGAAGTTGCCGCAAAGGCGATCGCGAAACTGGACTCCACGCCTCGGGCGGAGGCGCCGAACCAGCCGCCTGCCAATGGTCTCACGACGACAATCTCATTCGATTCGCTGGCGCGCGTGGCACGCACAACATTCCCCGGCGCAAGCATCATGTTCTTCTCCGCGCAGCTGAAAGCGACGCAGCCGTACATCGTCGCCATGCGATTTCCCGAGGATCACACGCCGGCGGGAAGGAGCCGAGTGTACGTCGATCGCTTTCGCGGCACCGTGTTGGCCGGGGAGAGCTCGCGCGAGGCACAGATGGGAACGACCATCAACAACCAGATGCGTTCCATACACACCGGCGACGTACTCGGCAAACCAACCGAGGCAGTCTGGTTCCTGGCGTCACTCGTTCTGGTGGCACAGTCGATCACCGGATTCCTGATGTGGTGGAATGGTCGCGCTGGGCGCGCGGCGCTCGCACGCGCGGCCAAGGCCGCACGATCTTCAGCATGACACCATGCTCAGTGTCGCGTTGAGCGCGACGACCTTCGTGTCGGCACGGTCAACGGCAAGCGCAGCTGAGTAGCCCGGATCGAGTTCGAGATCGTGCAGCGCCCACATCTCTGCACGGGCATCCGCGCTTCTGTCAGCGAGCAGGTGCGCTTCATCTGGCGCTGCTGAAACGTCGAAGTGATCAAGGCCGCGAGAGACGCCGAGTCCCGTGGCCTTGATGTACGCTTCCTTGCGCGACCAGATGCTGTAAAACGCGGTGCGCCTTGCCGAGGACTCGAGCTGCGAGAGCGCCGTTCGTTCGTGCAGGGAGAATACGGATTGCGCCATGCGCTCCATTTCGAGGGCATCGATGCGATCCGTCCAGCATTCGACGTCTACGCCGACGTTGCAACTGCGCGCGAATGCGAGGAGCACGACGTCTCCGGAGTGAGACAGGTTGAACACGACTCTGCCCTCGTCGTGATTCGCGAGATGCGGCTTGCCGTATTCACCAGCCGCGAAGCGGAGCGTCTCTGGTGGCGTATCCGTGTAGTGGCCGAGCAGCCGTCGGAGCAAGCCGTGCGATATGGTGTGGCGGACGCGATCTGTGTCGAAATAGAATCGAGCACCTCGCTCACGTTCGCTCGCGTCGAGCAACGCGCCCCACGCGTGCTCGCACGGCCGTAGCGCTGCGAGGCTCGCTCTCCACACGTGAAGCTCATTCGCGCCAAGCGCGGGCAGATCCATCTTCGTCCGCCACAACGTCACTGCTCACCTTTGGTCGGTGTGTGAGTCTCCACCGCGCCGGCTGGCCGCTCGAAGCGGCCGTAAGTGGGCACGTGCGACACTAGAATCGTACTCGCCGCGTAGGGCCGAGCACACTGCGCGCGGCCCTCGCTTCCGTATTGGGTCCTTTCTTCCGTATTGGAAGGTGACGCAGCGCTCACGACACTTTCGCTCCCGTATATGCCCTTCGATCGCATCCGTTGTTTACTATTCGCGTCCGCCCTGGGCCTGGCGCCCGCCTCGAGCGGTGCACAGACGGCGAGCTCATCGATCCACCCATCCGCGCCTCCGGTTGCCATGGCCGCGCAGCGCACTGGCCCGATCGTCATCGACGGACGCATTGATGAGGCAGCGTGGCAGGCGGCAACGCCGATTACGAATTTTCTTCAAACGCAACCGACCGAAGGCGCACGTGCAACGCAGCGCACTGAGGTGCGCGTGCTGTTCGACAACGACGCGGTTTACGTCGGCGCACGGATGTACGACTCGCTGGGCAGAAACGGCGTGCGTGCGCCATTGGCACGGAACGATCAGTTGCTCAACGGTAACCAGCTCACGAGTGACAAGATCGCTATCCTCTTCGACAGCTTTCACACGCACCAGGATCGCGCGTGGTTCGAGGTCAATCCCGCTGGCGTGAAGGGAGAGGAATTCAACGGAGATCCATCGTTTGATCCCGTGTGGGAAGCGTCGTCGAGGATCGATTCCCTTGGCTGGACCGCCGAGATGCGCATTCCGCTCACACAACTTCGTTTCTCGCGCGATTCGGTTCAGACCTGGGGATTTCAGATCTGGCGCAATGTTGACCGGCTGAATGAGTTGGACATGTGGTCGTTCTGGAAGCGGAACGAGGCCGGCGGTCCTGCCTTTTTCGGCCACCTGGAAGGTCTTCGCTTTGCCGGGCGCCAGCGGCAACTCGAGCTCGTACCCTATGTCGTCAGCCGCGAACAGTTCAAGTTTGCGAGCCCCGGCGATCCGTTCCATAAGAGTTCATCCGGCGCAATTCGCGGAGGTCTCGATGCAAAAGTTCTCCTGACGTCGAATCTGACGCTCGACGCAACGGTCAACCCCGATTTCGGCCAGGTGGAAGTCGACCCGGCCACGGTGAACCTGAGCGCATTCGAAACATTCTTCGAAGAGAAGCGCCCCTTCTTTGTCGCGGGACAGAACGCCTTCGACTACGGCGGCTTCAATTGCATTTTTTGCGACAACGTCTCGAATCTCGGCCTCTTTTACACGCGACGGATTGGCCGGTCGCCACAATTGAACGGGTATGTCGATGGTCAATCGAGTTTCGATGATGTTCCCGAGAACACCCAGATCCTTGGCGCCGCGAAGATCACGGGACGCGCAAATGGATTTACCGTGGGCCTCCTCGATGCGGTGACCAATCGGGAAACGGCGAACTATCGCACCGGCGCTGCGCCGAATGCGACGCTCAGTCGCGATGTCGAACCGCTCAGTAACTATTTCGTCGGACGCGTCAAGCGCGATTTCCGCGATGGTGCGACGTCGTTCGGCGGTATTGTGACGTCGACGATGCGGCGCCTTGACGATTCCTTGCTGGCGAACCGTCTTCGGAATCGCGCCAACGTGCTGGGTCTCGATGTCAATCATTCATGGAGCCACCACGATTACTCCGTGCTCGCGCAATTCGCCGTGTCGGACGTTGGGGGTTCGGACTCGGCGATAGCGCTGACGCAGCAATCGAGCGCGCACTACTTCCAACGCATCGATCGGCACGAGACGACGGACGGACTCTTCGACGTGCGGTACGATCCGGCGCGCACGACCCTTCGCGGGTACGGGCTGTACGCGCGGCTCGCGAAGGACAATGGCGACTGGCTCTGGGAAACAGCGCAAAACTGGCGGAGTCCAGGTTTCGAGGTGAACGATCTCGCGTTCCTCAATCGCGCAGACTACAAGTGGATGTTGGGCAACATCTCGCGACA
>JBDTMO010000366.1:0-5927 GCA_039934235.1 bacterium
ATCCGGAAGGCCGGCGAATCGATAGCGGCCGGCGTCGTCAGTTACGGCGGTGACGATGGCTGGCGCGGAATCGCCGGCGGCGATGCGCGCCAGTTGGACGACGGCGTTGGGGAGGACGGCGCGTGCCATGGAGTCGAACACCGTTCCGCGGACGATGTGCGCAATTGGCGCGGGACGTTGCGCCGCTGCGGCGTCGAGTGCGGCAACTGCGAGCGCAACCACGGTTGCAAGACGTCTCATCTCTTTGTCCAGACTGCTATCACCGCGCATGCGTTATTTCTCCACAGGAACGGCGCGAACTGCGCGTCGGGATAGGTCTCGATTGCCAGGACGCTGCGCATTGCCAACGCATCCTGAAGTCCCTGGAGCCCGGTGCCCAGTCGATCGCCGTCCAGATATACGGCGAGGCTATTCTTAACTCTGCCCCCGCCAGAGTCACCTGTCACGGGCACTTGCCCGCATCCTGAAACAACGGTCTTCACCGGGCTGGTCAGGATGAAGCCGCGTGCCCCACGGAGGACGTCAGCCGGCGTCTCTGCTGCCACGAGCCAACTATTTCCGGGCATGAACATCGTGCCACTGGCGACTTTGCTACGCGTCACGATGTCGTCCAGGATTCGCGTTTCGCGGCCCGGTTTTCCGACAACGCTGACCGCCTCGAGTGTTTGAGCGCGCTTGTTCACGACAAACAAGACCGGCGCACCTGCCCGCTCGGTCACACTCACCAGCTGCGACTGCGGTTCATAGCCGATTGCCTTGACGTCCACCGCCCATGTGCCCACGGGAATTCCGGCAATGGTGAACGCTCCATCATGAACGGGTACTTCGATGCCAAGCGTTGAAATCGACGCGGCTCCTGAGGGCAGGGCGGTGGTGTCCTGCTGTTTAACGCGGCCGATTATATTTGCCGCGCCGCGAACGACGCCAGAGTCAGCAAGGTGAAAGTCCAGGCGAGCCGCTCCCGCCGGGGGCACGGTGATCTGGCCGGCCACCGTACGGAAGCCGGGATGTTTCACTTCGATATCGATCGACGCGTCGCTCGGAACGCCGCAGGCGATGTATGTACCATCGCTGCCAATCGTAGAGCTCACGAGCTTGTTGACTGTTCGTAAGCCCTTTCGCTGCAGTGCCGTTTCTTGCCACCGCACTTCCACCTTCGCTCCGCTCAGCGTGGTCTCGCGCCGAGCGTCGAGCACATAGCCGGCAATCATACCGTCGCCTGAAGCGGCGGCCTCTGCTCCACACCGGCGCAAGCGAACCACCGGCCCCGACTCAATCGCGAGATTCATCGTGACACTCGGCGCGGTGCCAAGCTCGAATGCTCGCAACGGAGACTCGATGCCAAGCGCATTCAAGGCGTCATGCTGGAAGCCGATAGCGAACCGGCCCGCTGGAAGATCGGCTACACGAAAATGCCCGGCATCGTCGGCGATGGTGCTCACGACCTGCGGTGCAGAGTCGGCGGCGGCGATGCGTGCGACCTGAACGATGGCGCCGGACAGCGGAACTTGCGCCACGGAGTCATAGACAACGCCGCTCACCACGAATTTTGACGAGGGCGCGGAGGTTTGCGCGGAGGCACCGCGAGGCGACATGATTGCAAGTGCCATCATGAACGCCGCGTTACGGCAGATCATCGTTTGGTCCATACGGCGATGACGGCGCATGCGTCGTTCGTGCGCCATTGCATGGGAGCAGCGACGACGTCCGGATACGCTTCGATGGCGAGAACCTGGCGCGGCAGAACGTCGTTGTTGAGTACCTCCAGGCCACCGGCGTACCGAACCCCGTCCAGATAGATCGCGACTTCCTTGCCGGCCTTCATTGCGTCGGCGCTCGTACTTTGACACGGTGCAAGGCGTCCGGTGCTGGTCACGTAGGGGCGACCCTCGACCTTGGCCGCGCCCTTGAGAGAAAACCCTCGCGCAGCACGAAGTACATCTGTGGGCGTGTCCGCAGACGCGAGCCACGAGTTGCCCGGGAGGAATGTCGTACCGCCCCACGTCCGATTCCGCGCCACGATGTCGCCGAGAATCCTTGTCTCTCGGCTGGCGGTACCGACGACGTTCACGGCCTCGAGCGTCTGCGCTTTCTTCGCGACGGGAATGGTGACCGATGCGCTTGACCGTTCCGCAACGTGAACGATTGCCGACTGCGCCTCATAGCCGATCGCGCGCGCGTCGACGATCCAGGTGCCGGCGGGAATCCCGACGATGGCGAACTCGCCTGCGCTCACGGCAACGTCGAGACCTAACGCGGCAATGCTGGCGCGGCCGGCGGCGACAGGCTTCCCGTCTTCCTGCACGACGTGTCCGGCAAGCGATCCGGATCCGCGAGTCGCTGCAGAATCTGCAAGACGGAAATCCTGACGCGCCGCGCCCGCCGCTGGAACCACGATCGGTGCGACGATGTCGCGATAGCCTGGGCGAGTGACGCGAATATCGACGGGTGAATCGCTGGCGACGCCGCAGGCGAGATACGTTCCGTCTTCACCAACGGTGGTGGTAACGCGTTTTGGAACTTGCCGCAGTCCGCCCTTCTGAAACGTGACCTCGACCCAGCGTACTTGAACTTCGGCGCCCGCGAGCGTTCCCTCACTGCGTGCATCAAAGACATAGCCGCCAATCATTCCGTCGCCCGCGTCTTTTGCGGGATTGGTGCAGCGCAGGGCGCGGACCGCCTGCCCGGATGGAATGGCGAGATTGGCGGTGACGCTCGTGTCGACGCCAAGCTCGAGGGCGAACAGCGGAGACTCGAGTCCCAGTGCGTTCAGGGCGTCGTGCTGGAAGACGATTGCAAAGCGGCCGGATGGCAGTCCCGCCACGCGATAGCGGCCGGCTGCATCTGCCGTTGCGGTGAATACGCGTTGGGCGCTATCGGCGAGGGCGACCTGCACGAGGGCACCAGCGAGCGGCGCGTGCGCGATGGAGTCGTACACGATACCACTCACGACGTGCGAAGCCGCGAGCGCTGCCGATTGCGCCTGGAGTGGGGACGCAAACAGGGCGCCGAGTGCGAGCGTGCGCCAGTGGGTCATCAGGTACGCTCCTCGCAATATTCGAGCGCTGAGGGGCCACGCGGCCGGGGCGCAATTGCCCGGTATTCCGCCCGAAACGGCCCTGTTCACAGTAGTGTATACGCCGGTTTGGCGATGGCAAGTGCGGCTCTGCCCCTTGGTGCCGGCGGCGAAATGCCGCCCTTGTGGAAACGCCCGCATAAAGAATATTGTATACGATCTGCCGTCCGCCCGTCTCCCTGAGGTGCCATGTTGTCCTTCGCTGAACGACTGCGGTTCCCGCTCGCCGTGGCAATGGTATTCGTCAGCACGAACGCGCGCGCGCAACTGACGTTCAATTCCGATTCCGCCGTGCGCGCCATACTCACCGCACGCGCCGTGGGCGGCATTCCCTTTGGACCGGCGCGCTGGTCGCCTGGTGGCGACAGTTACGCCACCCTCGAGCGCGCCGCCGACGGCGGCACCGACATCGTGGAGTACGACGCGGCAACGGGCCAACGGAGAGTGCGAGTCGCCTCTCGGCAATTGCAGCCAGCGGGCGCGCCGGCGCCGCTCGACATCGACGACTACACGTGGTCGAACGACGGAAAGCGACTGCTCGTCTTCACGAATACGCGTCAGGTGTGGCGCCAAAATACGCGTGGCGACTACTGGGTGCTCGATGTCGCATCCGGGAAATTGCACAAGGTCGGCGCTGATGCCAAGGAAGCCACGCTCATGTTCGCCAAGTTCTCGCCTGATGACGGTCGCGTCGCGTATGTGCGCGAGGGCGACATCTACGTCGAGCCTGCACTTGGCGGAAAGTCGACGCGCCTGACGCATGATGCGTCGCGCAAGGTCGTTAACGGCATGACGGACTGGGTCTATGAAGAGGAGTTCGATCTCCGCGATGGGTTTCGCTGGAGTCCGGACAGCAAGGCGATCGCCTTCTGGCAATTCGACATGACGGGCATTCGCGATTTCCTCCTCATCAACGACACCGACTCGCTGTACCCATTCACCGTCCCGGTGCAATACCCGAAGGCAGGCACGACCAATTCCGCCGTGCGGCTCGGCATCGTGTCCGCAGACGGGAAAGGCGCGGTGACATGGGCCAAGCTCGAAGGCGACGCAAGGCAGCACTATATCCCACGCGCCGAATGGGCGGGCAACACTGAATTGGTGGTGCAGTACATGGATCGTCCGCAGCATCACGATTGGGTGAACATCGTGAACGCACGCACTGGCGCGAGTAAAGTCGTGCTTACGGAAAGCGACAGCGCATGGGTGGATGTCGTTGACGATCTCAAATGGATGAATGGAGGAAAGGACTTCATCTGGGTAAGTGAGCGCGATGGCTGGCGGCATGTGTATCTGGCATCTCGTAGCGGCGGTGTACCGAAGCTGCTAACGCCGGGTGCGTACGATGTAGTGAACGTCGCCGCTGTCGATGAAGCCGGTGGATGGCTGTACGTCATGGCGAGCCCCGAGAACGCGACGCAGCGCTACCTGTATCGCGTCTCGCTCAAGGACGGTGGTCCGCCGCAGCGTGTGTCGCCGGCAGACGCGCCGGGCACGCATGGTTACGACGTGTCGCCAAACGGGAAGTGGGCCTTCCATACGTACTCGCGCACCGACGTGCCGCCGAGCACGGATCTCGTTGCATTGCCGGCCCATATGCCCGTGCGCGCACTCGGTCGCGCGGGGGTCGTTCCATCGGCCGCTCGATCGGCGACGGAGTTTTTTCACGTGACAGTACCGGATGGCGCAACGCTCGACGGCTGGATGATCAAGCCGATCAATTTCGACGCGGCAAGGAAGTATCCGGTACTGGTGTACGTGTACGGCGAGCCAGCGGCGCAAACCGTGGTGGATCGCTGGGGCGGCAGTCAGGACGCGTGGCTTCGCATGATCGCGGATCGTGGCTACATCGTGATCAGCGTGGACACCCGCGGCACGCCGGCGCCAAAGGGACGCGAGTGGCGCAAGATCATTTATGGTGGCATCGGAACGCTGTCGAGCAAGGAGGAGGCCGACGCTGTCCGCGCCTTAACGAGCGCTCGGCCATATCTCGATGCGACGCGTGTCGCAATCTGGGGATGGAGTGGCGGCGGTTCGAGCACACTGAACGCGATGTTCCGTTATCCCGATGTCTACTCCGTAGGCATGGCTGTCGCTCCCGTCGCCGATCAGCGGCTGTATGACACCATCTACCAGGAGCGCTACGTCGGATTGCCGCAGGACAATCCAAAAGGGTACGAGAACGGCTCACCGATTACATATGCAGCTGGCTTAAAAGGAAAGTTGCTCGTTGTGCACGGTGAGGGCGACGACAATGTGCACTATCAGGGCACGGAGCGTCTCGTCAACAAGCTCGTCGAGTTGGGAAAGCAGTTCGACATGATGGTCTATCCGAATCGCACGCACTGCATCTGCGAGGGCGCAGGGACCACGCTGCACGTGTACTCGCTGATCACGCGCTACCTGTTTACGAACCTTCCAGCTGGTGGCCGGTGAAGAACGCGACCACTTCGCGTGCGAGGCGCGCCGAGGCACCAATGGCGGACATTGTCCCGTTGCGGCGTCAAACGCTGACGGGCATGACGCTCGATGCGTTGCGCGATCGCATTCTTCGCGGTGGTTTTCCGGAAGGCGAACCGCTCCGGCAAGATGCGATTGCCGAGGAACTAGGCGTGAGCCGCATTCCGGTTCGCGAGGCGTTGCGCCAACTCGAAGCAGAAGGCCTGGTGACCTTCAATCCGCATCGCGGAGCCGTCGTCACGACGCTGTCGTTGCAGGAGATCGCCGAGTTGTTCGAGCTGCGCGCGGACATCGAGAGCGACTTGTTGCGACGCTCTATTCCGCTCATGGGCACCGACGACCACAAGCGCGCCACGGAGATACTCGATGCCTATGACACGGCGTTGCGATC
>JBDTMO010000367.1:0-5924 GCA_039934235.1 bacterium
CGCGCTCGCGAGCGCACCGCGCATTCAACTGCGCATGCTCGATCACTGGGACAACCTCAATCGCACCGTCGAGCGAGGGTACGCGGGCCAGTCGTTGTGGCAGTGGGACAGCCTCCCCGCAACGCTGTCGCCGAGGTATCGCGATTACGCGCGCGCCAATGCGTCGATCGGGATCAATGGTTCGGTGCTCACGAACGTCAATGCCAACGCGAAGGTGCTTACGCCAGAGTATCTCGCGAAGGTCGCGGCCATCGCGGGCGTCTTCCGTCCGTATGGCATTCGCGTCTACCTCACGGCGCGATTCAGTGCGCCAATTGAAATTGGTGGTTTGAAGACGGCTGATCCGCTCGACCCAGCCGTGCGCGAATGGTGGCGCAAGAAGATCGACGAGATCTACACCTACATTCCCGACTTCGGCGGCTTCGTCGTGAAGGCGAATTCCGAGGGGCAGCCCGGGCCGCAGGATTACAAACGCACGCATGCCGACGGCGCCAATATGTTCGCCGACGCGCTTGCTCCGCATGGCGGATTCGTCATGTGGCGTGCCTTCGTCTACAGCAGCGACGTCCCCGCCGACCGTGTCCGCCAGGCGTACGACGAATTCAAGCCGCTCGACGGTGCCTTTCGCGACAACGTACTCGTGCAGGTCAAGAACGGCGCGCTCGACTTTCAGCCGCGTGAACCGTTTTCGCCGCTGTTCGGCGCGATGCCAAAGACGCCGTTGATGATGGAATTCCAGATCACCAAGGAGTACCTCGGTCAGGACACACACCTCGTGTACCTTGGTGCCGAGTTTGAAGAGGTGCTTCGTGCAGATACGTACGCGAAGGGCAAGGGGTCGACCGTCGCGCGAGTGATTGATGGATCATTGCACCACTACGCGCATACCGGCATTACCGGCGTGTCGAATGTGGGCAGTGATACCAACTGGACGGGCTCGCAGTTCAACCAGGCGAACTGGTATGCGTATGGCCGTCTCGCGTGGAATCCGGAAGCGAGTTCCGCGGCGATCGCGAGCGAATGGGCGCGGCAGACCTTCACCAACGATGCCGCCGTGGTCGCGAAGATCGTGCACATCATGATGGTGTCGCGCGAGGCCGTGGTGAACTACATGACGCCGCTCGGTCTTGCTCACATCATGGCAACTGGTCATCACTACGGGCCCGGCCCGTGGAATCGTGTCGCTCGCGCCGACCAATCGCCCGTCTACTTCCACAAGGCGGACTCGCTCGGCGTCGGTTTCGATCGCACCGCGACTGGAAGCAATCAGGTCGAGCAGTACTTTCCGCCGCTCAGGGACCGATACGCCAACCTCGCGACTGTGCCCGACTCGAATCTCCTGTGGTTCCACCACGTTGCGTGGAACCATAAGATGCAATCGGGTCGCACGCTCTGGAACGAAATGGTGGTGCGTCTCAACGCCGGGGTAGACACCGTGCGCTCGATGCAGCGCGTCTGGAACAGCGTGCAGCCAGCCATCGATCCACAGCGTTTCTCAGAGGTGCAGGGCTTTCTCGCGATACAGGAAAAAGAAGCACGCTGGTGGCGTGACGCCGACCTCGCGTACTTCCAGACGTTCTCGCGCCAACCCGTGCCGGCACCGTACGACCAGCCGGCGCATACGCTTCAGTATTATCAGACGCTGCGCTGTCCTGCAGACCGTAACAAGCCTCGCTGCGAAGCCATTCCCTAAACGACGCCATGACCAGATCAACGACTGAGGACGCGTACACGCCCAAGCCGGAACACAAATTCACCTTCGGACTCTGGACTGTCGGCAATCCGGGCCGCGATCCGTTCGGGGATGCCGTGCGTCCCGCCATCTCACCGGTGCGCATCGTGCAGAAGCTTGGAGAGCTCGGTGCGTACGGCGTGAATTTTCACGACAACGATCTCGTGCCGCGTGACGCGACGACCGCGGAGCGCGAAAAGATCGTGCGTGACTTCAAGGCGGCGCTGAACGAAACGGGACTGAAGGTTCCCATGGCGACGACGAATCTCTTCGGGGATCCGGTGTTCCGAGACGGCGCATTCACGAGCAACGATGCCGCCGTCCGCCGGCACGCCATCCAGAAAACAATGCGCGCCATGGACCTCGGCGCGGAGTTCGGCGCGGAAGTCTATGTCTTCTGGGGCGGACGCGAAGGCGTCGAGACCAACGCGTCGAAGGACGCGCAGGAAGCGATGAAGTGGTTTCGTGATGCAATCGACTTCCTGTGCGAATACAATATCGCGCAGGACTACAAGTACCGGTTCGCGCTCGAGCCAAAGCCCAACGAGCCGCGCGGCGACATCTTCCTTCCGACCATCGGGCACGCACTCGCATTCATCTACACGCTCGAGCATCCGGACATGGTCGGCGTGAATCCTGAAATCGCACACGACACGATGGCCGGCCTCGACTTTTCGCACGGCGTTGCGCAGGCGCTCGAGGCGGGCAAGTTGTTCCACATCGATCTCAACGCGCAGAAGCCCGGTCGCTACGACCAGGATCATCGCTTTGGCAGCGAAGATGTGAAGCAGGCGTTCTTCCTCGTGAAGCTGCTCGAAGATTCCGGGTACGCCGGCATGCGGCATTTCGACAGCCACGCGTATCGCACGGAAGACCAGGAGGGCGTGTGGGACTTCGCGCTTGGGAGCATGCGGACCTACCTGATGCTCAAGGAAAAGGTGGCGGCATTCCATGCGGACCCGGAAATCACGCAGCTACTCGGCGATCTCAATGCGCGCGGTGCTGCGCCGGGCAAGCGCATCAGCTATTTGCATGACGGACAGGCCATCAAGGACGAAGCCTTCGATCTCGAGGCCATGCGTGCAAAGGGCTATGCGTATGAACGGCTGGATCAGCTCACCATCGAGATCCTGTTAGGAGTGCGCTGAGGTGGCTGAGCCGCTCTTTCTCGGGCTCGACGTCGGCACCAGCGGTGTAAAGGCAATTCTCGTTTCGCAAGCCGGCGACGTCGTGGCATCGGCCACGACGCCGCTCACGATGCAAACGCCGAGGCCGGGGTGGGCGGAGCAGGATCCCGCGGCGTGGTGGGATGCGACGCTCGCATCCATTCATGCGGTGCGGCGCGTCCATCCCGATGCGACGATTGCTTCCGTCGGTATTTCTGGTCAGATGCATTCGTCGGTGTTCCTCGATCGCGCCGGTGACGTCATTCGTCCGGCGCTCCTCTGGTGCGACGGACGTACCACTGAAGAGTGCGCGGAGATCACCGAGCGTGTTGGCGGTGAGTCGCGCTTGCGCGATCTCGCGTGTAATCCGGCGCTCGAGGGATTTACGCTGCCCAAGGTATTGTGGCTTAGAAAGCATGAGCCTGAGGCATACGCACGCTTGGCGACGGTGTTGCTGCCCAAGGACTACATCCGTTATCGCTTGACCGGCGTGCTCGCGACCGAGCCGTCGGACGCGTCGGCCACGTTGATGTACGATACGGCGCACTTGCGCTGGAGCGACGAAATTCTCCACGCCGTCGATGTCTCGAAGTCGATCGTACCCAACGTTGGCGGATCGTCCGAAGTACTCGGCCACGTAAGCGCGGAGGCGTCGGCGCTGTCGTCGCTCGCGACAGGCACGCCAGTGGTCGGCGGTGGGGCGGACAACGCGTGCGGCGCCGCGGGTGTCGGTGCAATTACGCCTGGTGAAGTGGTGTCGAGCTGGGGAACGTCAGGCACCGTTCTCGCGCCGATGTTGGAGCCGCGCGTCGATCCTGGATTGCGAGCGCATACGTTCTGTCACGTTGCGCCCGGGGTGTGGTACATGATGGGTGTCGTGTTGTCGGCAGGTGGCGCGTTCAGTTGGTATCGTGACCAGCTTGCGCGTGAGCTTGACCCCCACACGGCCGACGCACTCCTCGACTTGGAGGCTGCCAGCGTGCGTCCCGGTGCCGGTGGTGTGACGTTCCTGCCGTATTTGCAAGGCGAGCGTACGCCGCATCGCGATGCGTCGGCGCGTGGCGCGTTTGTCGGGCTGAGCATGGCTCACACGCGCGCACACATGACGCGTGCGGTTATCGAAGGTGTGTGCTTCGCGTTGCGCGACTCGCTCACCATCCTGCAGGATCTCGGGCTGTCGCCGAGTCATGTGCTGCTCACCGGTGGTGGCGCGAAGAGTGGATTGCTGCGTCGGCTGCAAGGCGAGGTATTCGGACTGCCGACGGCCACGGTAAATCGCGAGGAGGGCCCAGCGTATGGTGCGGCGTTGCTTGCGGCCGTTGGCGTGGGTGCGTTTCCTGACCTTGCGAGCGCGGCGCAGGCGACGCTTACGCGCGCACCGCTCGAGCACCCGAAGGCAGACGCGCAGAGCGAATACGCTGAACCGTATCAGCGGTATCGGAACGCGTACAGGAGGGAAGGAGGGTGAACGGTGAACGGTGGACGGTGAACGGTGAACGGACAGCGGTGGACGGTAACCGCGCGCGCTCGTCAGCCTGAGCGTCGGGTCCTCTGTCATCCTGAGCGAGCGTAGCGAGTCGAAGGATCTGCACAGTTCAGCTTGTCATCGAAGCTCGTTCGCTCGCATTGACGCCGGCACAATGCGCTTGGCAGGTCAATGAGTGTACCACCAGTCAGCAGTCGGCTGCCGGCTGCTATCTGAGCTCGTTCAACCTCGAGCCAAACTATTCGCGAGTGGAAAGCCCATGAATCGACTCGATCGCGTCAGCCATCGTTTACGGGTGTCCATTGCCGTGCTGGCTGCCCTCGCACGCGCGGGACTTGCTAGCGCGCAAGCCGTCGTCCTCGCGCCGACGCCTCCCATGGGCTGGAACAGTTGGGACGCGTATGGCACCGCCGTAACCGAAGAGCAGGTAAAGGCCAACGCGGATGTCATGGCGGGCCTTTCCAGGTATGGTTGGCGGTACATCACCGTCGACATCCAGTGGTATCAGCCAAGTGCGCGTGGGCACAGCTATCAAGTGGGCGCACAGCTCGCGATGGATGCGAACGGACAGCTACTGCCCGCCGTCAACAAGTTTCCGTCGTCGGCCAACGGTGCTGGCTTCAAGCCACTCGCCGATTACGTGCACGCGCGCGGCTTGAAGTTCGGCATTCACATCATGCGCGGCATCCCGCGGCAGGCAGTCAAGTCCAACACGCCCGTCGTGAACACGCCTTATCACGCTGCCGACGTCGCGGATACCACCAGCTTCTGTCGCTGGAATCCTGACATGTGGGGCGTCGACGTCACGAAGCCCGGTGGCCAGGCGTACTACGACGGCATCGCGAAGTTGTACGCGTCGTGGGGTGTGGACTTCGTGAAGGCGGACGACATGGGCAGCCACGCGTTTCAACCACTGGAGATCGCCGCCCTTCGTCGCGCGCTCGACCATAGTGGGCGACGGATCGTGCTGAGCATCTCTCCTGGACCGGCGCCGTTGGATTCGAGTGTGTTCTTTTCGCAGCAGTCGCAAATGTGGCGCATCTCGGATGACTTCTGGGATGAGTGGAAGCTTGTCCGCAAACAGTTCGACTACACGCGCGACTGGGCGAAGTTCGTCGGCGTTCGACATACGTGGCCCGATGCGGACATGCTGCCATTCGGTCGTTTGCGCATGACGGACTCCGCTGGTCGTGGCTCACCGAGCCGACTGACGGCGGACGAGCAGCGCACGGTGATGACGTTGTGGAGCATCTTTCGTTCGCCGTTGATATTCGGCGGCGACTTGCAGCAACTGGATGCGCCAACGCGGGAGCTGATAACGAATGCCGAGGTGCTCGCGGCCAATCAGCAGGGGAGCGATCCGCGGCAGGTGCTCGAGCGTCCCGGCCTTCGCGTGTGGACGTCTCATGCCCAGCGCGGTGACGTGTACGTCGCCGTCTTCAATCTCGACGAGGCGCCGCAGCATGTGGAGCTCGCGTGGTCAGACGTCGGAGTGGCGGCTACGCGGCGGCGCTTACGCGACCTGTGGTCGCACAAGTCA
>JBDTMO010000368.1:0-5922 GCA_039934235.1 bacterium
CGAGGCGCGCGCGGCACGAGGTCGATGCGAATGACCTGTCCGTCCTCCGTACGCTGCCCCGACGCCAGCGTGAGGAAAGTGCCGTCTGCACTCCACGACAGTCCGCCGCCATTGCTGTTGGAGATCCAGCTCACCTGGCGCGGCGTGCCGCCATCCGCCGCAATGGTGAAGACGTTGGCGAACTGCTTCGCTCCGTCATTCGTGAGATAGGCAATCACGAGTCCATCTGGCGACCACACGATGCCGCGTTCATCGACGAAGGGCGGCCGGCTGAGAGGCGTGTTCGCCACGAGCTGCTTGTCGGCGCCGGACGCGACGTCGAGCACGCGCAGCGACCGACCGCCACGCACGAACGCGATCTTGCGACCATCTGGCGACCAACGTGGCGTGACATCGTTCGCCGCACCGCGCGTCAACTGCGTTTCGGTACGCGTGCCAAAGTCATACAGGTACAGATGCCAGGCGCCGTCGCGGTCACTCGAGTAGGCGAGCCGGCGACTGTCGGGCGCCCACGCGAGCTGCTCTTCCGATCCCGGCGTGGACGTCACGCGCGAGGCCTCGCCACCGTCCTTCGCCGACGCCGCAAAGACTTCTCCGCGAACAGTAAACGCAACCTTCCTGGCATCCGGCGACAGTGCGAGTTGCTGAATGCCGTTGGTCAGCGTGACATGATCGACCGACGGCCCAGCGGGTGAACCGTGCAATGCAATGGGCACCCGACGTGATTGCCGAGTGCCGACGTCATACGTCCACACGCCGAAATCGCGCTCGAACGCGATCGCCTGCCCATCTGCGGAGATGGAGGGAAAGAGCACACGACCGTCGGTGAACTTGGTGAGCGGAGCGGCATCACCTCCCTTCGCCGCGCGCGTCCACAGGTTCTCGTTGCCTGACCTGTCGCTCATGAAGTAGAGCGTCGTGCCATCGGCCGACCACATGGGCCACAGACTCTTCGCGCCTCCGGTCGTGACCTGCTCGTATCGCGGGGTTGATGCGCTGGCAGGGGCGACGTCGTGTACCAGCCAGATTTCACTCTCGTCGATGTGGCTGTGACCGTGACGCCACCACTGGCCGAACGGGACGCCGCGCGCCGTAATGGCAATCGTGGCGCCATCGGGTGCTGGCGCGGCAAAGTATTCGGCAGCGTAACGATCAGCCGCAACTTGCGTCGGCGTGCCGCCCTCCGCGCGCACACGCCACACATCGCTCATGCCCGAGATGTCTCGGCTCGTCGACGAGAAGTACAACCACTTGCCGTCGCGCGACCAGTTGTCGAGCACATCGTTCACGTCGTCGAACGTGATTCGCCGTAAATCGCCGGTAGCGAGTGTCAGGACGTAGATGTCGCCATTGCCGGTGCGGTTCGATGTAAAGGCGAGCCGAGTGCCGTCGGGCGACCAGAGTGGGCGACCTTCTGTTGCGGGATGCGACACGAGGAGCCGGGCATCTCCGCCCGCAAACGGCACCGTCCAGATGTCACCGCCGGATACGAACGCAATCTCACGATGGTCTGGCGAGAGGCTTGGCTCGGCCAGCGATGGCGTTGACGTCGCGGCGGACGCGCGCGCATCGAGCGTCGTCGACGTGCCGATCAAGACGACGATGCTGGCGGCGAGAGCGCGGAACTGTGATGAGGGCATTGTTCGCGGGATAGGCGGGATCTGCACGAGCAGACCTTCGCCACCCGCGCGACGACAATGCTAGGTGAGCGATCTCGCGTGGGTAAGCAGCATCGCAAGCTCAGCGTCGCTGAGGGCGTGCCAATTGGGTGGGCACGGAAAAATGCGCCGAGTGCCGAGCGCGGAGTCGAAAAGGAGACCGGGATTTTCCGCCTGAGGCGGATATTCCCAGTCCAGCGCCCACGCGATCGTCCACTGGCTCTCGTCGTAGACTTCCCACTCTACCCCGGACCAGTCAACGATGAGGCGGCCTCGCTCCATCGTCCCTCCGCGGACACGTGCTCTATGCGAGCTGGCTCGAAAGCCCTCGCTCTTGATTGGATGAGTCTGCTGGACGCAACGTATCACCGAAGACGTCGAGCGCCAACTCCACTTTGCCGAACGGCGCCGAAACCTGCACGCCTTGTACCGAACCCTGCACCCGTTCCAACATTTCGCGGGCAATCGCAATGCCTTCAGCGACTGCGTGCTCCTTGGACTGGTCGCTTGCCTTTCGCATCCGAGCGATGACCTCAGGAGGAACGCTCACGCCAGGCACTTCGTTGGCCAGGAACTCCGCGTTGCGCACGCTCACCAGCGGCCAGATCCCCGCAACGATCGGGATGCGAGCGCCTTCGGTGCGACGCAGGAAGTTCTCGAGTTGTGTTGCGTCGAACACTGGCTGTGTGACAGCGAACTCCGCACCCGCCTCCACCTTCCACGCAAAGCGCTTGAGCTCGTGCTCGAGATCGATGGGCGCCGGATTCACGCCAACACCGATGACGAACCGGGTACCCTGACCGATGGAATTATCGCCCGGATCGCGTCCGTGATTCAAGTTGCGAACGAGATTCGTCAGCCCAATGGCGTCGATGTCGAACACGGCCGTCGCGCTCGGATACGGCCCCATCTTCGGCGGGTCGCCAGTGATGAGCAGCAAGTTGCGCAGCCCGACGGCTGATGCACCGAGCAAGTCGCTGAGCATTCCCAACAGGTTGCGATCGCGACAGGCGTAATGCGTCACCGTCTCGATGCCCACGCGTTGCTCGATGAGCAACGACGTGAGTAACGCGCCCATACGACTCTGCGCGCGCGGCCCGTCGGGAACGTTCACCGCATCGACGCCTGCGGTCTTCAGCAGCGCAACGTCAGCCAGCATTTTCGATGCATCGACGCCACGCGGCGGCACGATCTCTACCGACGTGACGAACTTGCCGGTGGCGATCTTGGCGCCCCAACGAGAACGCTCCGCCAGCGGAATTGGCGGGACGTCAGGGGCGCGCTTCGTATCGCTTGCAACCGATGGGGCGCCAACACTGATCTGCGACGTCGCGCCAGTGCGCGCGAAACGCGGACTCAATGGGCGAATCCCGATCGCCATCGCACTCACGTGCTCTGGCGTCGTGCCGCAGCACCCGCCCACCACCTTCGCGCCTGCCTGCACGAGGTGCCGCGCGTACTCTGCCATGTACTCGGCGCTCGCCATGTACATCCGACGCCCGCCCACGTCGCGCGGCATACCCGCGTTGGGTTGCGCTGCGATCTTCTTGTGGGTGACGGGAATCATCTTCTCGACGGCCTCGAGAATCGCCTGCGGACCGACGGAGCAGTTCAGGCCGATGATGTCGGCGCCGAACCGCTCGAGCGCACGCGCGACGTCTTCCGGCGTCGCACCGTACGGCGTCAACCCGTCTGCACCGATGGTCATTTGCGCGACGACCGGCATGTCGGGATCCACAGCGCGCGCGGCCGCAATCGCTTGACCAATCTCGTGCAGGTCGCTGAACGTCTCGAGGATGAAGAGGTCTGCACCACCAGCCTTCAGGCCTTCCATCTGCTCGCGGAAGATCGTCTGCGCTTCTTCAGCTGACGTGGAGCCGTACGGCTCGAGCCGCACGCCAAGCGGGCCGACAGCGCCGGCGACGAGCACCTCCGATCCCTCATCGGCTGCTTCGCGCGCGAGTTCCGCCGCACGCTTGTTGAGCTCGCGCGTCTGCGTCGCGAGTCCGAACTGCGCGAGCTTCAACCGGTTGGCCCCAAAGCTATTCGTCTCGAGCACTTCGGCGCCCGCCTTCACGTACGCGCGATGCACGCCGCGCACGAGATCCGGTGCACGGACGTTGAGCTCGTCGTAGCACTGGTTGATGAAGACGCCCTTGGCGTACAGCATCGTGCCCATCGCCCCGTCGAACAGCACGAGTGATTCGGGATCGAGCAGGCGCGCGAGTGCGTTTTTCATGTGTCGCTTCGCTGAGGACAACAACTCGGTCTATACACCGGCCGCCTCACCAGCCGTCCGCACGGCATAGTATTTCGACTGCGGGTGATGCACGATGACCGCGGCCGTGCTCTGTTCTGGAATCAACTGATACGCCGACGTAAGCTCCATGCCAAGCGCCGCTTCGGCCGGCAGCAGCTTGAAGAGCTGTGCGTGATCCTCGAGATCCGGGCACGCGCCGTAACCCCATGAGTAGCGCTTTCCGCGCCCGCCGGGAATTCCGAGCTCTCGCTTGATGCGCCGATGCATCCATTCGGCAACTGCCTCCGCGGCTTCGACGGCGAGCCCGTGCGCGTAAAACGCTTCGGAGTACTCGCCTAACGCCTGGAGCGTCTCGAACCGGCGCGTTGCTTCATCGCCAACGGTGACGATCTGGAACGCGACGACGTCGACGTCTGTGCTCGCCACACTGCGGAAATAGTCCGCGATGCAGAGGCGTTCGCGGCCATCCTGACGCGGGAAATGGAATCGCGTCGTCTCCACGAGCGTGCCGTCTTTGGCGTACGCGGCAGGGTCGTAAATGATGACGTCGTTGTCGAGGCTCTGCGCAGGGAAGTAGCCATAGACGGCCTTCGGCTGCACCCAGCCGCTATCACGCGCTTCGCCTTTCAGGCGTTCGAGCGTTGGTTCGAACTGTTCCTTCACAATCGCGTCGAACTCGGGGCCTGAACCACGACCGCCCCACTGCAGGCGAAACAGTTCGTCCTTGTCGAGCAAGTCGAAGACCTCGTCGAGCGGAATGTCCTCGAGCACCTTGGTGCCCCAGAATGGCGCGGCAGGAATCGCGTGATCGTGCGACACGTCGCTTCGCGCGCCACCAGACGTTCCGGCGCGCACATCCTTGCCGACGTTGCCGTGCAGGAACGCATCGTTTCGGGCGTCAGAAAGCAACTTGTCGATCGTGTCCGACCGGCGGAGTTCATCCTGAAGCGCATCCATTGTCTCGAGACCCTCGAAGGCGTCCTTGCAGTAGAACACCCCCGACTCGTAGGCGCGCTCCGGCTCGACGAACAACGCTCGCCGCCCGAAGCGACGGTTGATCGCCGCACCGCCAATGAGCACCGGAATCTGGATACCACGCTTGTCCAGCTCCTGCACGCACAGCGGCATCTGCTTGCTCGTGCTGACGAGCAGTGCCGACAGCCCGATCGCATCCGCCCCAACCTCGATCGCCTTTTCGATGATCGTGTTGACCGGCACCTGCTTGCCAAGGTCGAACACGGTGTAGCCGTTGTTGGAAAGAATCGTGTTGACCAGCGACTTCCCGATGTCGTGCACGTCGCCGTACACGGTTGCGAGCACGACCTTCCCCTTCGTGTAGCCTTCCGCCTTCTCGAGGAATGTCTCGAGATGCTTGACGGCCTTCTTCATGACTTCGGCGCTTTGGAGGACAAACGGAAGAATGAGCTCACCCGCGCCGAACTTGTCGCCAACCTCCTTCATGGCCGGCAACAACACTTCGTTGAGCACGCGCACGGGCTCTTCGCGCACCCCCGCCGCGTCGAGCGCGTCTTCGACACCCTCTTTCTTCCGATGCAGGACCATCCAGTGAACTTTCTGCGCCGGTGTCATGCCCTCGGTTGGATCTGCCTTTTCGACGGCAGAATCACCCTCGGTCTTCGTTGAAAAGCCTTCGATGAAACGCTGCAGCGCGTCCGCTCGCTTGTTGAACACGAGGTCGTCGGCAAGGGCGCGTTCTTCGGTACTGATTTCTGCATACGGCGTGATGTGCGCCGGATTCACGATGGCCGCGTCGAGCCCCGCCTCCACGCAATGGTGCAGGAAGACCGAATTCAACACATGGCGTGCGACGGGGTCGAGCCCGAAACTCACGTTCGAGACGCCGAGGATCGTGAAGACGCCCGGCAGTTCGCGCTTGATGAGCCGAATGCCTTCGATCGTTTCGTGCGCGCTGTCGATCCACTCTGTGTCTCCAGTGGCGAGCGTGAACGTCAGCGCGTCGTAAATGAGATCTTCGGCACGGAG
>JBDTMO010000369.1:0-5912 GCA_039934235.1 bacterium
TCAAGTTTCCGCTGACGTGATACACGATCATCGCCGCGGAATTCGCGTCGGCGGCGGGAACGGCGTTGAGCGCCGCGTCGGGCAGCTGAGCGAGGGCCCGCTCGCCAAGGACGCGGTACCGTTTGTACTCCAGAATGAAATCATTGATCATGGCGGCGGTAGCGAGAGTGAACGGCACGCGCGGGTCTCAAAAAATAAGCTGGTATCCTCGAGGAATCTATTTGAGGAGCAGCTTGTGCCAGATCATCTGCACTTCATCAGGGAAATCGGGATACGCGGCTGGGTTGATCCACGTGAGCGTGCATCCCTGCTTCGCGTAAAACTTGCACGCCGGGACGTTGTTGTTCTGCGTCTCGATCTCCATCGCCGTGCATCCGCGCGCGCGCGCCCACTGCTCTGCAGCGCGAAAGAGAGTTGCGCCGATGCCGTGGCCACGCGCGTCGGGCGCCACGCGGATATCCCAGAGCACCGCGGTATCCTCCCGTCCTTCGAGCAGCTCGGCGCCAATCGAGTCGAACGCCAGTGCTGCGCCGCCGACTCTTCGCCCGTTGAGGTTCGCCGAGAGTACGCCCCAATTCGTCAGGTCGAATCTCGAGGTCCAGTTTGCGGGCTGCTCGCTTTCGACGGCGTCGTAGTCCTTGATGTACCGCGGAGTGACGGCCCGCTCAGCCAACACGAACCCGTCGCCTCGTGTGATGTCGAATACGGACGACACCTCGAATGCGGTGCGCACGTCACCGTAGTGCGCGAGCGTCGCGAGAGGTTCCTCGATGATTTCGATGCGTTGCGCCGTGGCACGAGCGCTCATGCTTTCAACCCTCCGTCTTTTTGGCGACGGCTATCTTCCGAGCATGAACCTCTGGATCGATGCCGACGCTGCGCCACGCGACGTAAAGGAGATCGTCTTCCGTGCGGCGGAGCGACTTCAGCTGCCCACGATTCTCGTCGCGAATCAGCGTGTCCAGATTCCACTTGGCCACGCCTTCATAAGTAGCGTGCGAGTGGATGGCGGACCAGACGTGGCGGATCGACACATCGAGGCCGCGGCCCAGTCCGGTGATGTGGCGATCACGGCGGACATTCCGTTGGCTGCCGCGCTCGTCGCGAAGGGAGTTGCGGTGCTCGATCATCGCGGGGAGGAGTTCACGCGAGAGAACGTGGGGGAACGGCTCTCCGTTCGTGATTTCATGGCCGACCTTCGGTCAGGTGGCGTCGAGACCGGGGGACCGAAGGCCTACAGCGCCCGCGACAAACAGGCCTTCGCGTCGGGACTCGACCGCATGCTCACACGCGCCCTGCGACATCGCTGAGCTGTCGCGCTCAGCCGGCAGCTTCACCATCGTCTGGTGCGGGCGCATCCAGATCCTCGGGCTCGTCGGTCGCGCCCTCCTGCCTGCGGAGGAGCCGCTCCGCGCGCTTGTCATCCTTCTTCTTCTTGCGGTCGAGTTCCTTCTTGCGCTTCTCGAAGTCGTAATTGGGTTTTTTTGCCACTGGCGGGTTCTTTCTCCGTGAGCTGTCAGGCTGCGGAATGGCGCACGTCGCGGTAGTGCGGCGCTCCGAATGATAGTGCGCGGTCGGCCCCCGCGAGACGTCAGCGCGCTTTTCGCGTGGAATCGTCGAACGACTTGACGAGCGTTCTTGGCGCGGCTTCGCGCCACGCGTCGTCGAGGAGTTGCCGAATCACCGCATGGTCCGCCGTGTCGAGCCTGACCAGGACAGCGGGATAGTTGCGGTAGTGATCGGTGATGTAGAACGTGGTGGGCTCCGTCATCATGAGGTGGTCTCGCACCACGAATGACACCCTGAGCACCATGGTCTCGCCGTCTTCCTTGAGTCGCGCCAACAACTTGCCCTTGACCTTGAGCGCCGGCGTGCCGTAGGACGTCGCGCGTTCTGTACCCGGGAACGTCGCGCCGAGCGTGCAGACGGCGTCCCAGTTCATGCCGCGCGCGATCCGCCGGCCCATCAGTCGCCGGTGTTCGAGGAACGAAGCTGCTCGAGCAACGCGTAGCCGTGAGGCCATGCTCCCAGTCCGCTCGCGCTGTTGACGTGCCCTGCCCCTTCCACGATTACGAGACTGCTGCCCCAGGCCGACGCGTATCGCCGCGCTTGCTGCTCCGTGACGTACTCGTCGTCGTCGCTCGCCACCACGATGCTCGCGAACGGAAGCCGTTCGAGAGGCATTGGCGAAAAGCCCGTGGGGCCAAGTGGATACCGAGGGCCATCTGGATCGGAGGGCGCCACGAGCAAGGCGCCGAGGATCTTGGATCGCTGCTCGAGTGCGGCTGCTCTCGCCCAATGGGACACGAGTGCGCACGCTGAACTGTGCCCGACAAGCACTGCCTTCGTCTCCAGCCTGGCGACAGCGCGGTCGAGCGTCGCAACCCAATCCGCGCAGGCCGGTGCCTCCCAGTCCTGCTGATTTATGCGGCGGCACGACGCGTCAGTGCGCTCCCAGAGCGTTTGCCAATGTTCGGGGCCTGAATTGAACAGGCCCGGCAGAATGAGCGTCGTGATGGTCATGCCATGCGTCCTACATCCAATACATCCATCGTGCCGTCCCGATTACGTAGAGTGAAAGCGCAAGGTTCGTCACGGCGTGGGTGAGCATGAGGTCACCCAGCGATCGTGTCCGAATCATCCAGTAGTTATAGATGATGCCGCAGAGCAACCCGACTTCCCAGAATGGTCCGTGCTCCGCGCCGAACAACAGGGCGGTGGCCCAAAAAGCGACGGGGGTGTATTTCCCGATCGGGACGTTCGCGAAATGGACGTCCTGGATCGAGCGGGGGAGCCAGCCACGCCAGAAGAGTTCTTCGAGCACCGGCACCAGAAGCGTCGCACGCATCGTCCGCAACGCGAGCATCAGCGGCGTGAACTTGCCGGGGTCGATCGACGTCGTGATTCGGCCGGTGATTGCGTTCTGAAAGATGGGATGGTCACGCCACCCAGTGATCACGGCATCTGGCAGGATCCACAGCGCACAGACCCCGAGACCAATCACGATGCTCATTGCCCAATGCGGGGCGCGCGTGGGCAGCAGTCGGCGCGAGAAGAGCAGGATCGACGCGAGGAGCACGGTGTCGCGCAGCAACTCCTTGCCTGGATTCGCGATGGGCAGATACTTGTCCACCGCATGCCACACCAGAAACACAACAAAGGGGCCGACCCACGTTATCGTCCTGCGCTCTGGGTCCTCGACAATCTCAGTCATCACAGTGGGTCGGGAGATCCCAGCGAGGCGCAGCGGGAAGGACGCGACAATCTATTGCGGGAACGCCCTCGAGTCCCTCCTGCGCGCATCTTCATCACAAAGAGCCCGCGACGCCTGACGCGGCACCGGCGGCTTGCGTCACTGTTTGCCTGCAACGTCATTCGCGCTTGCACGCTCGTCAATCGTGCCGCATTATGCCGGAGCGATGGGTGCTAAGTTGAACCCCTGCGCTCTCGACGCCGAGCTGTCATTTTTCCGGGAACATGGGTCTTCCAAACTTGGTCGGGAGCAATATCACCGGCTCGTCCGCGCCGAAGGGTCACGCGGTCGCCGTCCCCGGTGTGCAGGCGCGTGTGCTCTATCTCACCGATCTGGCGCCTTCGGACAAGTTTGGCTCGATGGAAGAGCAGATCTTCGAGCTGGCGCGCGCGTTCCGGAACCGTGGCGGGCTCTTTCTTCCCGTGTTCGGAGGTACGCCCGCCCCACAGGTGATCGAGCACTACGCGCACGCCGGCCTGGCGGTCGACGGCCTGCGCCTGCACGAGTACTCCATGTCCTCGGTGTTCCGGTTGCTTACGCTCATTCGCGACAACGCGATCACGACGGTCCACTGGAACTTCTACAGCCCCATCAACCTGTACGTGTGGGCGCTGTCTGTGCTGGCGCCTGGCGTCGTCCACGTGCGGACGGATCATACGTCGCGGACGGTTCCGCTTGCACCGGCGCCGCACCGCGCCAAGCGACTGGTGAAGGAGCTGTTGTTCAAGCGATACAAAAAGGTGCTCTGCGTGAGTGACTTCGTTGTCCAGTGCCTGGAACACCAAGGCTCGTGGTCGAACGTGTCGCGGTGCACCTACTTCATCAACACGGACCGGTTTACGCCAAGCGCCGATGTGCGACAGCAACTTCGAAAGCGATTTGGCGCCGAGGACAAATTCGTCCTGCTGCTGGTGGCGCAGTTGATTCGGCAGAAGGGTGGAGATGTCGCGATCAAGTCACTGGCCGACTTGCCGGACAATGTCGAGCTGTGGATCGTCGGCGATGGCGAGGATCGCGGGCGACTCGTGGCGCTCTGCGACGCACTCGATCTTACGCCGCGCGTGCGCTTCTTTGGCAATCAACGCAACGTCGAACCGTACATGCAGGCGGCCGACGTGTTTGTGTGCCCGTCGATTTGGGGCGAAGCGACTGGGTTGGTCAATCTGGAAGCGCTCGCGTCGGGATTGCCGGTGGTCGCCAGCAGTATCGGCGGCATACCGGAATTCATCGCGGACAAGCGAAATGGACTGTTGTTCCCGCCGGGCGATCATCGCGCGCTCGCCATGCACATCCAGCGGCTGCTGCTCGAACCCGATCTCCTGCGTGAGCTCAGTGCGCGAGCCCGCAGCGACGCTGTGGACAAGTTCTCGATTGAACGGAGGATCCCGGAATATGTCGACGTCTACAATTTCTGATGCGCTGACGGATCGCGCGGACAAGCTGTTCAACGAGCTGGACGAGACAGGCATCTGCGTCGTGCCGAATGCGATTGCGCCGGAGCAACTGGCGTCCATGCAGCAGGCGTTTGCGTCGCGGCTCGGGCGCCTGCGCTGGAACAACGTTGACGGCTATGTGCGGACGGAGTTGTTCCGCCACATGGTCGAGGACGTCCTGAGCATCGACCAGGGTTTTGTCGACATCGCCCTCAATCCAACGATCAAACTGATCCTGAACCGCTACCTCGGCGAAGGATACGAGCTGACGGAAGCGAAGGGTTGGAAGTCCCTGCCCACGCGCCGCGACTTCCACGGCTGGCATGGCGATGCGTGGTACGACCAGGCGGCGGCGAGCGAAATTCACCGCGAGGTGAAGCTGGCGATGTATCTCACGGACGTGACGAGCGGGCACTTCGAGTACATCAAGGGAAGCCACCGCAAGGAGCATCCGCGGAGCGTGAAGAACAGCGAGGTCGCGAATGTTCCGCGGTCACAGATTTCGGAGCTTCGGGCGCCAGCGGGAACGGTGTTCCTGTTCGACACGTCGGGCATTCATCGGCAGAGCGTACCAATGCTCGAGGAGCGGCGCGCGTGCTTCTACAACTATCACCATCCGGAGGTTCGGCTGCAGCAGGAGAGCATCGAGCACTATCGCTACCACCCGTTAATCCTGAACGCCGCGTTCCTCGGCAATTTGTCCGAGGAGGATCAGCGGATTCTTGGTTTTGGCCGCAAGACGAATTTCATTCCGGGTTACCAGGCGCCGAAGGTGCATGGCATGCTCGAGGACGGATATGCGGGGATGTACCAGACGAAGCTCAAGGTGAAGGACTTCAGTACGCGCGTGAAGGCGCGTCTGGGGCGGATCGCCGGCAAGTAGTTTTCTGGGGGCGTTGTACGTGTGGGGCGGCGCAGTGTGAACCTGTGCTCCGGCCAACGCCCGTTCCCGCGCTTTTCCGGCGACGCAGCCACCAACGATTCCACGTGTGAACTCGTACCTTAGTCGAGTTCGCACCACTCATCGGCGCCCCGGCCCCGGGGCTTGATGCCCTGCCGATCAGTTCTCTGAGGAGATCCCCACTCATGCCTGTCTTGCTACGCCGCGCCGTGGCGCTGCTGGCGGTCGTCGCAGTGTCTGCGCCGGCGCTTTCAGCACAACGGAACGCACCATCTACCTACGCGATCACCAACGCGAAGTTGGTACCGGTGAGCGCGCCGGTGAT
>JBDTMO010000370.1:0-5878 GCA_039934235.1 bacterium
GTGAAGTGGAAGCTGGGCACATGGGAAATCGTCGATCGCATTCCCACGTACTATTCCCCAGGCCACTTGATGATTCCTGGCGGCGACAGCAAGAAGCCGTACGGCAAGTATCTCGTCGCGATGAACAAGATCACGAAGGACCGCTACCTGCCGACCGGCCCGGAGATGGCGCAGTCCGCGCAGCTCTACGACATCTCGGGCGACAAGATGAAGTTGTTGCTCGACTTCCCGACGATTGGCGAGCCGCATTACGCGCAAGCCATTCCCGCCAGCCTCATTCAAGAGCAGCAGGTCAAGTTCTTCAAGCTGTCGGAGAACACGCATCCCGACGCCACGAAGGCCGAGAGTGATGGCGGCATCGTGCGGCATGGCAAGCGGGTGGATGTGAAGATGATTGCCATTCGCAGCCACTTCGCACCGGACAACATCGAAGGCATCGCGCTCGGCGACACGGTCTACTTCCATGTCACGAACATCGAGCAGGACTGGGACATCCTGCACGGCTTCGCGGTGCTCGGCGCGCAGAACTCCGAGTTGGTCCTCAATCCGGGTGAGACAAAGACGCTCAAGTGGATTCCCACACGCGTCGGTGTGTATCCGTTCTACTGCACGGACTTCTGCTCGGCATTGCACCAGGAGATGCAGGGTTATGCTCGCGTCTCCGCACCAAGCTCGAATGTTCCGCTTACCGCTAACGTCAGCCCCAAGGCGAAGGCGCAGATGACAAAGGCCGGGCTATGACGCAGCTCTCCGTTCGGTCGCGAGTCCTGACGGCAGTGGCGGCCCTGCTGATGCTTTCGCTCTTCTTCGTGCCGCTGTGGCGCATTCAGCTTCATGCGCCGCAATACCCCGAAGGGCTCGGCATGCTCATCAAGGTCAACACGATCACGGGGCTCGCGCCGACGGACCTGCAAAACATCAACGGGCTCAATCATTACATCGGCATGAAGACGATCGAGCCCGACGCCATTCCTGTGCTGCAGTACATGCCGTGGGTGGTGGGTGCACTCATCGCATTCGGGCTGGTGGCTGCAGTGGCTGGCCGCCGGGCAATCCTCATAGCATGGATCGCGGCGTTCGCTGTGGCAGGCACCGCCGGCCTCTCGGAGTTTTACGCGTGGTCGTATGACTACGGGCACAATCTCGCGGCTGACGCCGTGATCAAGGTGCCGGGGATGACATACCAGCCCCCGCTCATCGGCACCAAGCAACTGCTCAACATGACCACGTCGTCATGGCCAGACCTTGGCGGCTGGCTTGCGGGAGTCGCGTTCGTGCTGGCTGTCGTTGCGCTGCTGCCGTTTCGCACTCGCGTGCGGGCGGCAGCGACGCCGCTGCTCAAGGTGCAACCCGCACTTGTGTTACTCGCCACCCTGCTACTCTCGGCGACGGCATGTGCGCGCACAGGACCAACGCCAATCGCGTATGATCGCGCCGATTGCAAAGTCTGCCGCATGCGTATCACGGATGAGCGCTACGGCGGTGAACTCGTGACGCACACAGGCAAGGTGCAGCAGTTCGATTCGATAGAGTGCCTGGCGAACTACTCCGTCACGCCAGGTGCGCAACGTGACGCCCGCTCCCTGTGGGTGAGTGACTTCGATCATCCGGGACATCTCCTGTCAGCAGCGAGCGCTCGCTTCATCCGCCGCGGCGGCCCAGGCAGTCCGATGGGTGCAGGCCTGCTCGCTGTGAGCGCGGCCGCTGATGTTGCCGTCCTGACAAAGCGTTTTGACGCGCGGCCAATGACGTGGGACGAAGTTCGCGCGCTCGCCGAGCGCGGTGCACTGCGCGAGAACCGGGAGCCGGGCGATGCGCCGCATGCGTCCTGACCGCCTGTGGGCCGTCGCGCTTGGGATGTCAGTCGCGCTCGCTGCGCCGCCGGCGATCGCCCGTGCGCAAGGCGCGCCGGAGGTCTTCGTCGCACCAGACGGTCCCGTACGCACCATCTCGGCGGCGCTGAAGCTCGTGCGCTCAGGTGGTCGCGTGGTCGTCATGCCGGGCACGTATCATGAGCAGGCGCTCGTCGTCGACAAGCCTGTCGAGCTTGTTGGAAGAGATCTTCCGCTGCTCGAAGGCGATGGGGAGCATGTGATCATCACTGTCGCCGCCGACGATGTCACGGTCCGCGGCCTTCGGCTCGCCCATGTCAACACGAGCTACGTGGAGGATCGTGCAGCACTGCGTGTGCAGAACGCGCGCAATTGCCGCATCCTCGACAACCAGGTGACCGACGCCTTCTTCGGCGTGTATCTCGCGAACGTCACCGGATGCCGCATCGAGCGCAATCTTCTTCGCGCGCGGCATGCCACGGAGACATCATCGGGAAACGGCATCCATCTGTGGTCGTCCCGCGACGTGGTCATCTCCGATAACAACGTGCAGGGCTTCCGCGACGGAGTCTACTTCGAGTTCGTGCACGGGACGACCGTGTCGCGCAACGTGAGTGAAGGCAACCTGCGTTACGGGCTGCACTTCATGTACTCCG
This sequence comes from bacterium, assembly GCA_039934235.1. Taxonomy (GTDB): domain Bacteria; phylum Gemmatimonadota; class Gemmatimonadetes; order Gemmatimonadales; family Gemmatimonadaceae; genus AG11. The sequence goes on from JBDTMO010000370.1 coordinate 2,489, forward strand.
ACGATTGCCGCTACGTCGAGAACACCTTCCGTCGCAATGGTTCGGGTGTCGCCGTGATGTACACGCATCGCGTGCAGATGATCGGCAACCACTTCGAGAACAATTGGGGCGCGGCCGCATACGGGCTGTTGCTCAAGGAAATCAGCGATGCGCGATTGGAGCGCAACGTCTTCTATCGCAACACGACCGGCCTTGTCGCCGACGGCGCCAATCGCATTGTCGCCGACCGCAATGATTTCATCGAGAACGGTTGGGCCGTCAAACTGGACGCGAGCACCGTGGACGGTTCCATGACGCGCAACAATTTCATCTCGAACACGTTCGACATGGCGTCGAACAGCCGCGATCCGTCCACCAAGCTCTCGGGCAATTTCTGGGACGCGTATCGCGGACACGACATCGATCACGACGGCGTGGGCGACGTTCCGTTCCGTCCCGTTCGCCTCTTCTCGATGATCGTCGAGCGCCACGAGCCTGCGCTTCTCCTCCTGCGCAGCGGGTTCGTCGAACTGCTGGATGCTGCCGAACGTGTACTGCCGGCGCTGACGCCGACGTCGTTGGCCGATGAGCGCCCTGCCATGCGGAGACTGCAATGATTGAAGCTCGAGGGCTGTGCAAGCGCTTCGGCGCGGTGGACGTGCTTCGTGGTCTCGACCTCCGCATTGCGCGTGGCCGAGTGACGGCGATTGTCGGGCCAAATGGCGCTGGCAAGACGACGTTCATCAAGTCCGTGCTCGGCCTCACGCGCCCCGATGCGGGCACGTTGACGTTCGACGGCACGACAATCGGTAATGATGAGGCATATCGCGCGCGCATCGGCTACATGCCGCAGATCGCGCGCTTCCCTGAGCACATGACCGGCGAGGAGTTGCTGCACTTGCTACGCGACCTTCGCGGTGGCGACGCGGTGAACGAATGGCTCATCGACGCGTTTGGCCTTCGTGGAGAATTGAAGAAGCGGCTCCGTGTCTTGTCTGGCGGCACGCGACAGAAGGTGAATGCCGTGGCTGCGTTTCTCTTTTCGCCCGATCTCTACGTGCTCGACGAGCCGACGGCGGGACTGGATCCCGTGTCAGCCGGCATTCTCAAGGGACACATCCTGCGCGAGCGGGCGAATGGCCACACGGTACTTCTTACGTCGCACATCATGAGTGAGCTCGATGAGCTCGCGGATGACGTGATCTACCTCTCGGACGGCCAGGTGCGTTACAGCGGGGCGCTGGACGCGCTGAAGGATTCCATGGGTCACGTGAATCTCGAGCGCGCCATTGCCGCGTTGATGCTCAAGGAGGCCGCATGAGCACCATCGTGAAGGTCGCCCGGTACCAGGCGCGCGATGTCGTGCGCAGCCGCTGGCTTGCGTCGTACGGCATCTTCTTTCTCGCCGTTACCGAGGGCCTGCTCCGCTTTTCTGGCGGTGATGCGCGCACGATCCTGAGCCTCGCAAGCATCATGCTCTATGTGATCCCCCTGGTGACGCTCGTGTTCGCGACAGTCTATCTGTACAACGCGCGCGAATTCACTGAACTGCTGCTTGCGCAGCCTGTCAATCGCCGTCGCCTCTTTTTCGGATTGTATCTCGGACTGAGCGTGCCGCTCGCCTGCGCATTGGTGGCTGGCGTTTGTCTCCCCTTTGCGCTTCATGGTTTCGACGATGCTGCCCAGCGCGTGATGCTCGCCTCGTTGCTTGGCACCGGTGCGGCACTCACGTTGATCTTCACGGCGATTGCCTTTTGCATCGCACTCTGGTGCGACGATCGCCTCAAGGGACTCGGCGCTGCGATTGGCGTGTGGATGCTCTGCGCCATCGTGTACGACGGACTGGTGATGGCGGTGGTCGCCGCGTTCTCCGATTACCCGCTCGAGCACGCGATGCTGGCGATGACGCTCGCGAATCCCATCGATCTTGCTCGCGTGGCCCTTCTCCTGCAACTGGATGTATCCGCACTCATGGGATACACCGGCGCGGTGTTCCAGCAGTTTCTCGGCGGCGCGATTGGTACGCTCGTCGCGGCAGCAGCGCTCTCCCTCTGGATGGCTGCCCCCATTGCCCTGGGCGCGCGAGCGTTCAGTCGCAAGGATTTCTAGCGTGTTTCACCCTCCCTACCATCACCCGGTTTTACATCCCATGAATGACTCACTTCGTCGCCGCGGCTTCGTGGCCCTCGCCATCTGTGTCACGTTCGTCGCGAGCGCGTGCGGTAAAGACACCAAGACTGCCGACACGGGCGCACCCGCTCCCTCGGAACAGAAGCCAGCCGCCGAGCAGCCTGCGGGGACTGGCAAGACAATCCTTGTTGAGCTCTACACCGACGCCACCGGCAACTACTTCAAGCCCAACAAGATTGAGGCGCACAAGGGCGACATCATTCGCTTCACGCTGAAAATGGGTGTACACAACGTACACTTCCTGCCCGACTCCAATCCTGGCAAGACCGGATTGCCGCCGGCGAGTGACATGCTACAACTGCCCGACCAGACGTATGACGTCCCCGTCACGTTCGCGAAGGGCAAGTATTACTTCCAGTGCGATCCCCACGCGCTACTCGGGATGAAGGGGCACTTGGAGGTCGAGGATTGACAGCGCACTTGCCTGACACGGTATGACAAATGCGCAGCAGTGGTGTGGTCGCTCGGTTATTCCCGCCTCCACGCCATTCACAAGACAATCATGCGTGACGCACTAACTCCGTTGCCTCCGCTCACTGCGGAGGCAGAGACGGTGGGCTTTGCCGCACCGAGCAGCCGACGTGCCTTTCTGTCGCGCGCCTCGGTACTGAGCCTCGCCATTCCGGGCATGGGCGCCGCGCTTGTCGCGTGCGCGGGTGATCGCACTGCGGGTGATACGTCGAAGGCCGCTGGAGATAGCGCGACAAAGGCCGGGACCGCGCCAATCGCGCCGAGTGCGCATCAAAATTCAGATAGCCGGCTCGATACCGCTGTGCTCAAGGACGTAAAGCACGGTCAAACGTCAGCAGCAGCCGCGGTTGGCAAGAATGTGTCGGGCACGCTGTTCCATCGCATTGCACCAGAGCTGCCACCGATTCCTGCGGGCAACGTGCAGCGAATTCACTGGCATGCGAAAGAAGCGTTGGTCCGTATCGCAGACGACACCGTCGTTGCCGCGTGGACGTTTGAAGGCGACGTACCTGGTCCGTTCGTTCATACGCGTGTTGGCGACACCGTCGAATTCACGTTGACGAATGACACGGACCTGCCGCACTCGATGGACTTTCACGCGGCGCAGATCGATCCCAAGCTCGCCTTTCGCTCCATCGTCAAGGGAGACTCGGTCACCTTCACCTTCAAGCCGAAGTACGCGGGCGCATTCATGTTCCACTGTGGCACCGCGCCCGTGCTGATGCATATCGGGTCTGGCATGTTTGGCGC
>JBDTMO010000371.1:0-5834 GCA_039934235.1 bacterium
GGGGAACGAGGCCCGCCACGTCGGGCCTTGCAAAAACAGCCTTTCTCATAGAAGGAGCAGAGGGACGCGGAGATTTGTCATCCTGCGCGAGCGTAGCGAGTCGAAGGATCTGCACTTGGCTGCGGACAGAGCAAGCGAAGGATCTGCGCTTGACTCAAGGTGCAGATCCTTCGACTCGCTTTGCTCGCTCAGGATGACAAATTCCTGTGCTGTTCCCCTTCTGTTCCCAGCTGTTCCTCTGCGACCTCTGCCTCTCTGCCTCTCTGCGTCCCTCTGCGGATACCGACTCCGCCCGACCACTCTACACGGCATCGGAAAGTGACGTGAAATTGAAATCCTTCACGCGCAGCGCCGGCATCACCTGACCCGCAGCCGTGCGCTCGGCCTTGCCGATCTCCTCGATCTTGCTGAGCATGAACAGCGGGCTCTCATTCCAGCGAAAGTTCTTGAGCGCCTGCGTGATCTTGCCCTTCTCGATGAGGAAGGTGCCGTCGCGCGTAAGGCCCGTGAGGAGCACCGTGCGCTGATCGAGGAAGCGGATGTAGAAAAAGTGCGTGACGAGAATGCCGCGCTCCGTACCGGCAATCAATTCCTCTGTGCTCTTGCTTCCGCCAACGAACTTGAGCCCACCGCCACCGCCACCAAACCCACCGCCGCCACCGCCGCCGCGGCCACCACCGCCGCCGGTCGTTGCCGCCACGCCCTTTTGCTGCGCCCAATAGCGGTCATACGAGAAATTCTTCAGGATGCCATTCTCGACATACACGACGCGGCGAAGCGGGAGGCCCTCACCGTCGAAGGGCTGCGTGAGGAGATCTGGATCGGTGGGATCCGAATAAATCGTGACGCGCTCGTCGGCAATCTTTTCACCGAGCTTCGTGCCGCCGCCCTGCTTGCTGAACGTGCCGCGGCCTTCGTCGTTCGCTCGTGCGTTGAAGCTTCCGATGAGCTGCGGCATGATGTCCGCTACCGCCTGCGGCTCGAGCACCACTGTGTAAAGCCCGGGCTCGATGGCTTTGGGATTCCTGCTGCGCACGGCTTTCTGCGCGGCCGCGCGGCCGAGTGCGAGTGGATCGATGACGCTCCAATCGCGTGCACCGGCACTGGCCCAGCCCGAACCCGTTGCGTCGGGTGTACGCACCGTCGTCGAAAGATCCGCATCGCTGCTGCGATGGTACGCAAACAGCCCTCGGCTCGTCGCCACCGCATTCGAGCCAGCGTTGGCGCGCAGGAATCCCGCGACGAACATGTTCGGCGTGCCCGCCGCCGTCTTCTCGGCGATATCGATCGTGCGCTTCGCGGCCGCCGCGCGCGTTTCAGGCGTGAGATTCGCCGTCGTATCGAAGTAGCCGTTGACCGGCGCGTACGTCTGCGCGCCCAGCTCCGGCATGGACTCCGGATCTTCGGGGCTCAACTTCGCGAGACGCTCCGCGAGGTCGACGGTGCGCTTGAGGCTCTCGTCGTCGAGAATGTTGGTCGATGACGACGCGCGGCGCTTGCCAATCGTGGATGTAACGGTGACGCTCGTGTTGGTCGTGCCGCCACTTGTCGTAATCTCGTTGCCGGCAAAGCGCGTGTTGCCGCTCCAGCCGCTGTTGATGTTCACGCGCGTCTCATCGGCCTTGGCGAATGCGAGCACGCGATTCGCGAGTGCCTGCGCCTGCTCCTTCGACAGGAAGTCTGCGTCGGCCGCGAACAGAGAGTGCGGATTCCTCGACTCGCGTTGCTCGCTCGGAATGACACGTGTCATTATTCGCCCCTCCCGGTGCTCACGATGTTCACGCCCTTGAAGCGAGCAGGCGGGCAACCGTGACTCACGGAGTTGGATTGCGACGGCTCACCCTTCCCGTCGCCGAAGGATCCGCCGAGCCAGTACGAATTCTTTCCGCCAATCATGTCCATCGAGTTCCAGAACACCGGCGTGTTCGCCTGATACGCGACGTCCTTGAGCATGCCGGTGATCTTGCCGCCCTTCACTTCGTAGAACACCTGGCCGGAGAACTGGAAGTTGTAGCGCTGGTGATCGATGGACCACGAGCCACGATTCTTGATGACGATGCCGCGATCGGTAGCAGCGATGATGTCGTTGAGGCCGATGTCCTTGTCGCCCGGCAGCAATGACACGTTCGGCATCCGCTGGAACTGCACGCTATCCCACGAGTCGGCGAAGGAGCAGCCGTGCGACTTGTTGACGCCGGTGAGCTTGGAGATCCACGCCGCCTGCTCACGCGTTGTCTGGTAGTCCTTGAACATTCCCTTCTCGATGATGAGCCACCTGTCGGGCACGACGCCTTCGTCGTCCCACGCCACGCGCGCGAGCGAGCCTTCCTGGCTGCGGTCGCCCTGGATGTTCATGATCTCGGTGCCGTACTTGAGCTTCTTGATCTGCTTGTCCGGCGGCGCGACGAAACTCGTGCCGGCATAATTGGCTTCATAGCCCATCGCGCGGTCGAGCTCAGTGGGATGACCGATGGATTCATGAATCGTGAGCCAGAGATTCGTCGGGTCGAGAATGAGATCGTAGCGACCCGGCTCCACGGACTTCGCGCCGACTTTCTCGACGGCGAGCGCGCCCCACTTTGCCGCGTTGCCCGGCATGTCGAGCGACGTGATGTATTCCCAGCCGGAGCCGCGTGGCGCCAACTCTTCTGTGTACTGCTGGAATCCGCCGCTGCCCACGGCAGTTGCCGAAAATGATGGACCAACGCGAACGAAGGTTTGCGTCGTCTCCGTGCCTTCGGAGTTGACGTACGTCTTGATTTCGCGGAGCAGTTGAAGACCGGTGTTGACGAACCGAACGCCGGGCACCTTGAGGGCTGCTTCGTTGGCGGCAAACAGCAGCGCGACTTTCTCCTCGATCGGCACGTCGAGCGGATCGCGCGTGACTGGCGTCATCCATGTGCCCTTGATCGCGGGAGTAGGCGCAAGCTCCACCGGCCGCTTCTGCACCGTCTTCGCGGCGCGTGCGATGCGAGCGGCTTCGCGTGCCGTCTTGACGACGCCTTCCTTCGTCATGTTGTTCGTGGCCGCGAAACCCCATGACCCGTTCACCAGCGTGCGGACGCCAATGCCGTACGACTCGGAGTCGGCAACGCCGGTAATTCGGCGCTCGCGAGTGCTCACCGATTGACGGCGATAACGTCCCACGCGGACGTCGGCGTAGCTCGCGCCCGCGTCTTTCGCGGCGCCGAGTGCCTCGGCGGCAAGGTCGAGCGCGTAGGTGTCAGCGCTTGGTGCGGCGAGGTACGGCGAGAGCTCGAAGGGATCCGCGGCGGAGAGAATGCGCGGACCGACGAGTGTTGCGGCGGCGGCAACGGCGCCCGATCGGAGAAAGTCGCGGCGGGTGGTGGTCATGGCTCCGGCGAGGTGGGTGAAACGTGGCGGTCGTGCAGGCAACGGCTGTTGCTGTGTGCTACGCAGACGCGCGTCGTGGTGCTGGGGATAAGCAATGCGCCAACGTGACGCGGACGCTGCCGTTGCGCGGCGCCGCGTGCGCTCGCAACGTACGGCGCGAGCCGCACACTATGCATCTGGAGGTCCCACATGGAAATCCGCCCTCCGTCGGGGCCCCCTCAGAGTCTATCCGAGCCGGCTGCGACACGCCTGCTGGAACGCGCCAGTGAATTGGATATGGCACGCGGGGCCAATTCCGCCGTAGCGGACCTCCGCGCCGCTGCGATGGAAGCCGGCATCTCGCCAGCCGCATTCGATGCGGCGCTCGCGGAACTGAACTCGAACACCGGCGCGCCAGTACCCAGCGTGCGAGAGCAACCGCGTCGACGCCCGCGTCTGTTTCCTTTCGTATTCGCGGCGTTGGCGCTGCTTGCGGTCGGCTGGGTGACGCTCCGCCTCGTGGTGCCAGTGCGCGAGGGCGCCGCGCCCTCAACTCCAATGCTCACAGAGCCAATCATGCTTAACTGCCTCTCACCAGATGAGGCTGCCGGATTGATTCGGCCTCTCCTGCCCCTTCCATCGAATAAAGTGGTGGGTTTCTCAGGTCAGGCCGGACGTGTGCTGACGGTCCACGCCACCCCGGCACAATTGCGCATGGTGAAAGCTGCGCTCGAGAAATACGAGGGAACGGCATCGTCGCCGGCCTGCGCACGGCCGCCAGCACCAGCAGCTACGCCCTGATGTCGTCCTGAGCCGCAGGCGAAGGACCTGCACGTGTCGTTGCGCCGTGCAGGTGCAGATCCTTCGACTCGCTGCGCTCGCTCAGGATGACAACCCTATTCGCTGCGCTCGCTCAGGATGACAACCTATTCGCTTCGCTCGCTCAGGATGACAAAGGCGGGCCCGACGGATGCTTGCGACATGCCGGAGGCTGCTCGATCGTGTAGATCAGGACCGCGACCCGCCACCGTCCTTCGATCTTCATCAGCGTGAACGTGTCAACGCCGCAGTGCGACCACTTGTCGCCGACGTAGAGGTCGTACGGCATCCAGACCTGCGCTGCGTGATCTTGCACCCGGGCGCTCGCATCAAAGCCTCGCTCGGTGAAATCCGACGGCCCCTTGCGATTGATGTACACCGCCCATGACCGCAACGACGCGCGCTCGACGCCGTTTCGCATGCCGACGCCGCCCACGACCGCAGAGTCGAGCGTCAGGCGTGCGAGCGTCGCGTTGTCGCCACTCGAAAGGGCGGCCAGCACAGAGTCGGCAACAGCAATGACGGCCTTGCCCTCGGCGCCTGTGTTCTGCGCGTGCGCGAGCGAGGCGAAGGTCGCCAGGACAAAAAGTGCGACCAGTGAGTGCTTGACGTTGCGCAACAAAACCTCAGCTATTCCACTCGTCAGACGAACTCGGCCATTGCGGGACATGCCGCGACGACCGCAGCCGCGAGCTCACGATTGTCGGCGAGCATCCGAAAGTCGGAGAACTCGAAGCCCGGACCGACAGTGCAGCCCACGAGAGTGTAGGCGCCGAGCGAACGGGCCGCTTGCCAGAATCCGGCAGGGACGACGCATACCGGTGCACCCGTCCCATTTCCCACGCTCTCGACCCGGTGCCGGGTTACGGTGTCGCCGGCGGGGTTGACGGCGAACAACTCCAGCGGGCCGCCTTCGTACAGGTGCCACACCTCGTCCGAGTCCACCTGGTGCAGGCGGCTGACCGGCCCCCGGGGCAGCAGGAAATAGATCGTCGTGAGCCCCGCTCGCTCCGAGCTGTCGCCGCCGCGGACGACGCGCGACTCGGAGCGGAAAACCTCACGATAGAAGCCGCCTTCGGGATGCGGGCGGAGGTCCAGCGTAGCGATGAGTTCGGCGGCGCGTTGTTGCATCGGTCAATGATACCGTCGCAAGCTAAATCTGTCGACACCGAACCAATCGCTGCGGATCTTCCGCATCAGGCCGCTTCAATCTTAGACTCAGAACGGAGAATACGCAGGAGGAGTAACGCCGTTCATACGCAGATAGGGAACGGTTTGGCCGAGCGTCCAGGGAAAATGGTCGAGCAACTCCATCAAGGCGCGGGCACGAGTGACCTTGTTGCCGAATTGCACGATGTTCTCTTGCATCGCGGCATCGCTTACACCCTTGAGCATCGTGATGGTGTGATCCATCGCAGCGACAGCGTACGCCCTGAGTGCCGCCTTGTTATGCAGATAGACGGCCGAGTCTCCAAGTGTTGGGACTTTCATCGAGCCGGTGATGGCCAGGTGGGCGATGAGGGCGTCACTACCGGCCGCATGCTCGATCTGCTCCGCAAAGGTGCGCACGCCCTTGGTGGACCGAAAGCCGAGCATCGAATCGGGCGCGGCGTCGATGTAGCGGAGGACGGCACCCTTGTGGTTCTCCACGATGGTGATCAGCGCCGCTTGGGAAATGAGTG
>JBDTMO010000372.1:0-5829 GCA_039934235.1 bacterium
CTGATGCGTGTTTCGCGAGTGGGTATCGTGTTACCTCCGGGCCGTCGGCCGATGCCACCGGACATTGCCTTCGACCTCGGTAATGCACGAAGCCTGGAGACGTTTACCCGCCGCACGCGCGACTCGATGTCCCGTCACCTGGACCAGAGTGCGTTCAACACGAATGTCTTCATTCAGGCGAAGCCGTTGTCTTCGGAAGCGTTTGCGACGCGCGCCGCGAATCTCGGGCCGCCGCGACGCATCGGCGTTTCGGTCTCATCGGGCGTGCGCGGGCCCGCAATCGGTCCCGCCGCTTCCATCCGCGACAGCATACTCTCCAGGCTTCGGGGGAAATCGCGGTTCGTCATCATTCCGGCCGATTCGGTTTCTGCGGCCCTCGCGCGCACCCGGAGCACCGATTCATTGCGCACATGGCTCAGCGCCGATCTCTGGGCCGTGATCAACCTGTCGGGGCCTTTTGGCTCGGACAGTCTCACCTGGACGGTCACGCTGCGCGACTTCACGGCATACTCCGCGTTCGGCTATCGCCCTGTCTCGAGCAAGCACTTTGTCCCTGGCCCATCAGAGCCGGCCGCCATTTCTGCGCTCATCGACAACGTCATGCAGTCGCTCGACGCGATGGACAAGGCGCCGCGACGGGAGCCCGCGCCAGCGCGCGGCGCGAACGATGCAAGGCCTCCTGGGGAATAGGGCCGATCTAAGGGAGCATCCAGACCATGCAGACAGATTTCGCGATGGATACGCAGACGCGTCGCCAGTTCATTCGGTTTTCGTCCGTGTCTTTCGGCGCGGCCATTGTTGCTCTTGCCCCGCAGCGACTCCTTGCCGCTGTGCAATCCATGCGCGATTCCGCCGACGTCACCATCGTCCGCTTCTCCGACGCCGGCGTGCGCGACGGTGTGGTGAATGTCCCGAAGGTCGTTAAGACGGATGCCGAGTGGCGCAAACAGCTCGCGCCGCTGGCGTACTCGGTGTCGCGACGTGCCGCCACAGAACGCCCGTTCTCCGGAGCGTATTGGGATCTGCATGACAGGGGACTCTTTCGTTGCGTATGCTGCGACAACGCGCTCTTCAGCTCGGCGCACAAGTTCGATTCGGGCACGGGTTGGCCGAGCTTCTGGCAACCGATTGCCCCCGAGAATGTTGTGGGGCCAAAGGCGCAACACCCGGGCGCGGATCCATCGGAGGTGTGCTGCACGCTCTGCGATGCTCACCTCGGGGACATCTTTACGGACGGTCCGCGCCCGACTGGTCTTCGCTACTGCATCGACTCGGTGTCGTTGCGATTCGTGAAAGCGCCCTGATCGTTTTGAGCGCACGACGGACGCCGGTTGCGGCGGCGGGCGAACACACCGCTCGGAAGGGACATCATGGACTTCAAGAACCTCATCAAATCTCTGGACCTCCCGGCCGGCTATTCGGCGCCGTCGGAGCTCCGCTTCGACGATATCATCGCGAGGCCGCTCAGCCGCTCCGACCTCGTGGCAGATGTAAAAGGGATCAACGAGAGCATCGACATCATCCAGCGCACTCGCGGCGGTGAGTGGCCGAGCGGCCCCGTGAGCGAAGAGTTCGACTACGTCGATCTTGTGTGGCACGAATGCGAGTTCCGGGAGAACTACTCATTCTCGTATGCCGTTTACACCGTCGCGGGCCTGTACCTCGGATGCTGCTATCTCTATCCGATGGGCCGGCGCACTCCGCTCGATGAACACGTGCTGCAACACGATGTCGACGTAAGCTGGTGGGTGACGCGGGAGGCGTATCAGGTCGGCTACTATGCCAGGCTCCATCTCGCGCTCGGCCAGTGGATCGCGGACGCATTCCCCTTCACCAACCCGCACTTCTCCAATCGAGAGATCCCTTAGCTCGAACGCATCGCTAGCGAAGAGCGAGCTCGCCCCAATCCGCCGTTGTCTGATGCGGGGACGCCAACGACGCTCGGACGCGCTCGGCAATCTCGGCGGGCCCAAACGGTTTCGGGAGAAGGTCCGTATCGGCGTCGAGCATTCCTCGGCTTCCGAGTACGTCGCGCGTGTGGCCGGACATGAAGAGCACGCGCATGTCAGCGCGCGTTTCGGTAATCCTTCCTGCGACATCCTTGCCGCTCAAGCCGGGCATGATCATGTCCGTTACGAGCAGGTGGATTCGGCCGTCGTAGCGCGCGGCGATTTCGATGGCAGCAGCACCGTCAGGCGCATCTAACACGACGTACCCTTGCCGGCCAAGGACGCGGCACACCAGCGCGCGCACGATCTCTTCGTCCTCGACCACCAGGACGACTTCGCCACCGGACTTGCGCGGCACGGCGCACTCCGTCGCTGTCGCCTCCACAACCTCGGGCGCCTCGCCCGTTGTCACTCGCGGCAAGTAGATCGCGAATGCCGTTCCGACGCCCTGCGCACTGTCGACCATGATGTGCCCATCGTTCTGCTTCACGATTCCATAGACGGTGGAAAGCCCAAGGCCAGTGCCCTTCCCAACTTCCTTTGTCGTGAAGAACGGCTCGAAGACGCGACTCCGCACGCTCGTGTGCATGCCGTCGCCATTGTCGGACACGCGCAGCAGCACGCACGGTCCACTCAGCATGTCGCCCGTACTGTCTTCGGTCAGCGGTTCGGCGACATCGACATTCGTCGTGGATATCGTGAGCGTTCCACCGTGCGTCAGCGCATCGCGCGCGTTCAGCGCGAGATTCACGAGAATCTGGTCGATCTGCGACTTGTCGCCGCGAATGCAGCCAAGCTGTGGATCGAGCGTAACGTCGAGCGTGATGTCATCGCCGAGCATGCGCTCGAGCATGCGCGTGGAATCGGCGACAACGGCATTCAAGTCCAGCACACTGCGCTTCACCATCTGTTGCCGGCTGAACGCGAGCAGTTGCGAGACGAGTGATGCACCGCGCGCAGCGGAGCGGCGGATCTCGTCGAGATCCGGGCGCAATGGATGCTGTGCACCGAGCTCGTCGCCGATCAACTCGGCGTGTCCTACCACCGACGTGAGCAGGTTGTTGAAATCGTGTGCGATGCCGCCGGCGAGTCGGCCGACAGCCTCGAGCTTCTGCGCCTGGCGGAGTCGTTCCTCGATGCGCTCGCGAGCCTGTACGGCGGCTTCGCGCTCGGAGATCTCCCGCTCCAGCTGGACATTACGCTCCTTGAGCGTGCCGGTATGCTGCGCGACCAGGTCCTCCAGTCGCCGACGCTCAGCTTCAAGTCGCCGGTTTCGCAGCACTGGAACCGTGGCGACCATACCCACGAGCAGGAGCGCGGCGAGCGTTCGAAACAACCAATGTTGCCAGAACGCGGGCAGGATCGAGAAGGACAGGTGTGCAGGCGCGGCACTGAGCAGTCCGGTGGCGCCCACCGCCATGACTTCGAAGGTGTAGGACCCCGGATTCAAGCCCGCATACCGGATGTTCGATTCCGACGTCGGTTCGGACCAGGCGTCCGTGGTACCAACGAGGCGATAGCGAAATCGCGTCGCGGCTTCATCGCGAAAGCTCGGTGACGCGAACTGCACCTGTAAGACGCCTGCTCCGAACTTGATCCGCGCGTTCGACGTGTCAATCTCGCGACCATCACTGAGGATCCGTTCGACGTACACAGACGGCGCACGCACGTTCGACACCTCGAGCGCGCGCGAGTATCGCGTGACACCGCTCCCGCTTCCAAACCACAGGTCGCCGTTCGGCTCCTCCCATGCGGCCGTCGCGGCCCCTTCCGGATCAATCAGGCCATCGCCGCGCGCATAATGCCGTAGGCGTCCAGCGGAATAACGATCGAGACCGGCGCTCGTGTAGAGCCACGCATCGCCATGCGAGTCAGGCAACACCTGCCACACGAAGTCGTTCACCAACCCATGACGACTGTCGAGACGCTGGATGCCCGTCCCGCTGACACGAAAGGCGCCGTCCCCGTTGCTGCCCACCCACATGGCGCCGTTCTTGTCGCGTTTCAGCGACCAGATCGTCTCGTCGGTGAGGCCGTCCGATTTGCTGAGTCGCGTAACACTGTCGCCGTCCAGGATCACGACACCACCGGACCAGAGGCCCAGCCACAACCGCCCGCGCGCGTCTTTGGCCATCGACATGATGACCATGCTTTTCGGCAACGCCGGATTCGTGATTGGACGCACTGTTCCGTTGACCCATCGTGCGAGGCCAGCATCGGTGCCGATCCAGACGCCCGCCGAATCTGCAAGCAGGCTCGCCACGAATTCTCCTGGAAGGCCATCGGCGACACCGTACCACCGCGAGCGTCCGTTCCGGTACTCGAGCATCCCGTGGTGCGTGCCCATCAGCATTCCGCCATTGGACGTCGGCGCGAGCGAGTAAAACCGCGGATCGCTCAGCTTCCTTCCAAGATCGACTGTTCGAAATCCGGTGCCCTCGCGGACCGCCACGCCAGCGCGAGTCGCAAACCACATCGTGCCTTTCTGGTCTGCGACTATCCCGCGGACAAATGAGTTGGGAAGCCCTTCAGCCTCCGTGTGAAGCTCGAACGGACCCGGCACGAGCTTGCTCGCGCCGTTGTCGGTGCCAAACCACACAAGACCTTCTCGATCCACCGTGACGCAGTTGACGTTGTCGATCACCAGCCCATTTGCGCGCGTCAGCCGAGTGAAACGTTCGCCATCGTAGCGGAGCACGCCGTTGCGCGTCGACACCCAGACGATGCCCGTCGAATCAATGGCAGCGTCGGTGGGCAGGACAGCGTTCGTGTCCGGCAAGGTCAAGCGCTGCGCGCCATTCGTCGTTCTCAGGAACAGCGCCTTGTCCGTACCCACGAGCAGGCCGCGCGGTGTCGGCAGCAACGCCGTAATCGGCACTGACCGCAATGCAGCGATCGTGTCGGCGATGAACCGGCCGCCTTTCAGGACGAGCAGCCCATTCTTGGTCGCCGCCCAGATATCTCCGGTGGCATCGCGCACCAATCGCGATGATGGGCTGGCGGGCACGTCGCTCTCCATCTCCGACGCGCGATCCCGTTCGGGGCGAATCCGCGCAATGCCCGCATCCGTTGCGACCAGGATGTCTGTGCCGGTCACGAGAATGTCGTTCACGTGACTCTTCGGCGACCCTGTCACGGCGTCCACGCAACGCCACTTGCCCATCGCGGAGAAGCAAACGCCGCCGCCGCCCGTGCCCACGATCAACGCGCCCGTCGTATCCTCGGTGATCGCGGAAATAATGTTGCCACCGAGACCGTTTTTCGTGGTCTGCGTCGTGAATGACTTTCCGTTGAATCGGCTGAGGCCGGCGTACGTGCCGAACCAGAGGTAGCCGGACCGATCCTGATGCATGGCAAGGATCTGGGGCTGTGGCAGCCCATCGATACCAGCGTACGTCTTGAAATTCAGCACCTGGGCACGGAGCTGAATCGGCGCCAACAGGACCGTGGCGCAGACGAGTGCCGCCAATTGGCGTGACGGCTTCGCGATCGCGTGGAAGTGAAGCGCGGGAGACCGACTGACGCTCATGCTACCGATGGGGGAGGAGGCGGCTAGGCCGGGCGCGGGGAGCGCCTCCTCAACAGTGTCGACAGAAGCCGCCGGCAACTGAACCGCAGCTGTCATCAATGTGGCGTTGGGTCATCTGGCCTTCTTCCGTGCCGGCCGGTCGCCGGGCTGCAGCTAGCTGGTCCCGAGCGCTCGCGCGACAAGCAACACGCCCAAGACAACGGCAAGCGCTCCGATCGTGCGTACGAACCGCTCTTCGCGTGGTGTCAGGCGCTCGATCGTGATTGCCGCCCCCACAACGCCCATCACGCGAAGATCCATGACCCCCGTGACCAGGAGAATCATCATGGCGCCCACGGTGCAATGGCCACA
>JBDTMO010000373.1:0-5815 GCA_039934235.1 bacterium
GCCGTGTAGTAGCCCGTGGCCGCGATGACGATGACGAAGAAGAACCAGCCAACCTGCGTCCCGAATGGCAGTCCGCCTTTCGCGAATGCGCCCAGCGGTCCTCGGCGAGTATGTCGACCGAGTGCGAATTCGGCCATCAGCGCGGGCACGCCGATGACGACGGACACCAGCACGTAGAACAACACGAACGCCGCGCCGCCGAACTTTCCGACCATGTATGGAAAGCGCCACACATTGCCCAACCCAAGCGCGACGCCGACGATCGTCATCAGCGTGCCGAAGCGAGACGCGAACGTCTCGCGAGCAGGTGTCGTCACGCTTAGCGTACCACGGACGCGAGTACGTCGAGCGCCGTGTCGACGTCTGCAATGGTGTTGTAATAGTGTGGCGCAAGGCGAATCACCGGCCCGCGCGCTGACGGTAAGACGCCACGTTCGCGCATCGCCGCTTCGACCCCATGAGAATCGTTCACGACAAACGCTGTTGACGCCGTCTTGTGCGGGACACTCGTCGGGCCAAACAAATGCAAACCACGTTCGAGACCGCCATCGATGAGGCGGTGCGCGAGCGTCTCGTGCCACGCACGAATGTTGGCGACGCCCAGCTCATTGATGATCTCCATTCCCGCGCGAGCGATGTACACGTTGATCACCGGCGGTGTCCCGGTGTCGAAGCGGCTTGCCGTATCCGACCAGTCGAGTTTGTCCACGCGAAACGCGAACGGGTCTTCGCGCCCGAACCACCCCGTCACGCTCGGATGCAACTGCTCGATCAACGCTCGGCGCACATACAAGAAGGCCACGCCTGGCACGCCCATGAGGTATTTCAGGTTGCCGGACACGAGGAAGTCGACGTCGAGCGCTTTGACGTCAACTGGCACAGCGCCGAGTGTCTGGTAGGCGTCGACGTAGAGCAGTGCGCCGTGCTCGTGCGCTTGCTTCGCGATTCGCGCGACGTCCTGCACAGCGCCGTCGAGGTAGTAGCCATGACACGCCGAGACGATGAGTGTGTCGCGGTCGATGAGAAGGTCGTATTCGCTGTGGTCGACGGCGCCATCGCGGACGGGCACCCAGTGCAGTCGCGCGCCGCGTCGCTCCTGGGCGAGCCACACGTGTCCGACCGTCGGAAATTCCGCCTGAGTGACGACGACTTCGCGACGCTTTCCGCTGAAGTCGAGCGCGCTGGCGACGGCGCTTGTCGCTTCGGATACGGAGCTGAAGAGTGCAATTTCGTCGGCGTCTGCGCCGATCAGGTTAGCGAACTCGATTTTCGCGAGGCGGACTTCGTCGATCCATGCCTCCCAGTGCATGCCGTAGGTATTCCAGGAGTCGAGATACCGCTCCGCCGCTGCGCGTGTGCCGAGGGTTTGCGGCGCCTGCGAGCAGTTGTTCATGGGGATGACGGATCCCAGGATCGGAATCTGTCGGCGGTAGGCGGCGATATCGTAGCCGGGCGTGGCGGCCGCAGTGGGTTGCATCGGACAGAGTTTACCGAGGGATGGAGCGTTGGCAATCTCGGAGATCTGGTTTGCGTGGTTGCGAGTGGGCGATCAGGCAACGATCGGATGGCTGATCTCACGGCGCGCGCGCTGCCCACGATCGTGGAACACGTTCCTTCTGTCTCTGGCATTTCTTCGCCGACGAACGGGGTGCCTCAGGGCACTGTATGGCAATACTACGATACGGGGCTTTCACCCCCAGCCATTTCGTCGCCGACGAGTGGGTGGCCTTAAAGCACTCCATGGCAATACTGCGATACAGGGCTTCCGTCCCCCCCAATTCCTCGGAGTGCTGGACCCGCAAGAATGGTTGGGCGGTACTCAAATCACTATTCCATTCTTCGTTCCATGAAGGTGGTCTCGCGATGCGTACTGTTATGCAGTGTCCATACTCCTTCTCATTGCCGGTGCGCAAGAACCTACGTGTGGATCGAGCACAATTCGACCAGCCAGCATCTAACCATTGGAGCTACGGAAACGAGCGGCGGGCCTCCGATTGCAGTCTCGCGATACTCGAAGATACCCGCACGGGTTGTCTAGGGTAGCGCTCCGCCTGGCGTCCGTATTGCCATCGCCTGACGATGATCGACCGAACTCTCTTTGCTCGCCTTTGTTTGATTCGCCCGCATGTTAGTCAGGCGTTAGGGGGATCTCAATTTCGCAACCTTAATTTCACGATGACATGAGAGCGTTGAGGCTTGTGCGCATCGCGGCAGTCGTTTGGGCGGTGATCGTCGGAGCCAGTGCTTCATCCTCATGCGGAAGTTCAGCGCGGCCGCGCCACGGCGCACTCGCTGGTGCAGCTGATACAGTCGCTGCCGACTTTCGTGTGCAGTGCAACGGGCCGGATGCGTGCTTCGGCTATCGCGGAAGTGAGCTCGGGTTCTTTGAGACGACCCAGTCAGTCAGGCGAGACTCGTTGGCTCGCGCACTTGGGAGCGGAACGGCGTGTGAAGCCATCGACCCTACAGATAAGGAGCGTCAGTGGTTGAGTGCTGGCGTCAGCGAGCAACAACATCCCTCTTATCGAAGAGAGGAGACAGATCATGGGCCTGCGTCTCATGGCTGGCATCGTCTTTCGCATACTGACGTCTAGCTGCGAACACACGGCGGAGTCCGCTGCCAGGAAGGAAACCGCAAGGCTTTTAGCGCGCCGGTGCCCGTTAGATCAGGACATCGCGTTCTGCCGGACCCCATGATAGCCAAAGGAGTCTCCGCGCCTTGACAGGCAAGCTGTGACTTGCCTATTATCCGACGTGAGCGACGTCTACGAAGCGCTGGCCGCGCCTGCACGCCGAAGCATCCTCGACTGCCTCGCCGAGCGCGATGGTCAGAGCCTCTTCGAACTCTGCGCGTCGCTGGCGATGAATCACGGACTGCCGCTCACTCGCCAAGCCGTCTCCCAACACCTCGAAGTGCTCGAGGCAACGGGCCTCGTCCGCTCGCAGCGCGACGGCCGCTACAAGTACCTCTTTCTCGACACGTCCCCACTGCGGGAGATCACCCACCGCTGGCCCGTCCAGCCTAGCACTAAGGCCGATGCGCATTCATCTGACAAGCATCTTCGTCGACGACCAGGACAAGGCGCTCGCCTTTTACACGCAGATACTCGGATTCCAAAAGAAGACCGAAATCCCACTCGGAGCGCATCGGTGGCTCACCGTGGTCGCGCCAGAAGCACTAAACGGTCCTGAGCTCGTCCTCGAGCCAAGCGACCATCCGGCGGTCGGTCCGTTCAAGCAGGCACTCGTGCGCGATGGGATTCCATTCGCGTCATTCGCAGTGGCCGATGTGCATGCTGAACACGCGCGTCTCACTGCGGCCGGCGTGCAGTTCACCCTTCCGCCGCGTAAGATGGGACCGGTGACGATGGCGGTGCTGGATGACACCTGCGGCAATCTGGTTCAGATTGTGAGTCAGTAACTCTGGCGCAATGTCAGCGAACTATTGAAAGTTCGATGAAGCAATCATGGGAGAGTTTCAGTGACCGCAACGCTTGGTACAGGGCTATTGCTTGTCGGCGGCTGCATAGTCTTCCTCGTTTCTGCCGTTGTGCGCAAAGGGCCGGCATTCGAATACGCATGGGCTCTGTTTTTCGGAGAGTTTGGCATGGTGTTCATTGCGGGCGCAATTTTGCCGTCGGGACCGGCCGGAAAGATCGTCGCGCTGCTCTTGGTTGCGAGCATGCTGTTCACTTGGACAATCTGGTTGACATTGTTTCGCCAGTTTCAACGCAGTGGCGCCAGGCCGCAAACCCGCTGAGCGATCAGCTGTACGTGTGGCAGCCTGACGGACCCTCGCGCGGGTCCGTCTCGTTTTCAACGCTCGAGGCTCCCAGAGTCTACAAATTCTCGCACTGAGCGTTCGAGCGAGCAGCCGCTGAGTCGACGACTTCAGCGATGAGTTCAATCTCGACACACGCACCGAACGGGACCTGCGCCACGCCGATCGCGCTCCGCGCATGCGCCCCGCGCTCCCCAAAGACTTCCATGAAGAGCTCCGACGCGCCATTCGCGACGACATGCGCCTCCGTGTACTGCGGCGTGCA
This sequence comes from bacterium, assembly GCA_039934235.1. Taxonomy (GTDB): domain Bacteria; phylum Gemmatimonadota; class Gemmatimonadetes; order Gemmatimonadales; family Gemmatimonadaceae; genus AG11. The sequence goes on from JBDTMO010000373.1 coordinate 4,047, forward strand.
GTTCACATAGACGAGCAACCTCACGATGCGCTGTACGTTCTCGAGATCACCAACCGCCGCTCGCAGTGTCGCGAGCATCTCGATGGCAATCCCACGCGCAGCCTGCTTTCCCTGGGCCGAGGTGATCTCGTCACCCAACTTGCCGATCCAAAGCTCACCGTCCTTCTTGGCGAGCCGACCCGACAGATAAATCAGATTGCCCGTCCGCACGAACGGCACGAACACCGGGACGTACCCAACGACCACAGGCGGCGCCACATCAGGCAATGTGATCTGCAACGCATGCAACCGTTCTAAGACTGTCGTCACGTTGACTCCTGTTTCATGTTATATGTAAGTGTGGTCGGAAGTCTGCGTCGCACTCGTAATGGGTCCCGCGACCACGGCGTCATCACGCCGACAACACACTGATAAGGCGATCGATGTCGCTACTCGTGTTGAACAGGTGCGGCGAAACACGAATCCTCCCTTCGCGCAGGCTCACGAACACATTCTCGTTGAACAGCCTCTGATGGAGGGCAGTCGTTAGTTCTCGCGTCTCCGCAATGAAGCACCCGTACGGACCACGCAACGCCGGGTCCAGCGGGCTCGCCGGCACGAGGCTCGCAGGAAGGCCCGCGTACAGACGCGCGATCAACTCCCGGTTATGTGCCAGCACCGTCGCCGGGCCAACGCGAGACACGAAGCGCGCGGAGGCAGCCATGGCCGTCACGTTGAGATTGAAGTAGCTCGCCGTTTCCGCGGCGTCCCAACGCCTCGCAGTGGACGCCGGTGTGGGATCAATCATGTTGAGCCGCGTAAAACTGTCCGCATCCTGACCCTGCCAGTAGAAAGGACCCGGGCGCAGCGTGTCCAGGCGCTCACGCTTCGCCCAAAAGAATCCCGTTCCGTAAGGACTCAACAACCACTTGTATCCGGAGCACACCAGGAAATCGGCGCCGAGTGTCGAGACGTCGATCGGCACCGCGCCGCACGACTGGGTGACATCCAAGACAAACAGCGCACCACGCGCCTTACACGCTGCGGCCACACGTGCGGCATCCAGTAGCGAGCCATCATCAAACCGCACATGGCTCACCGAAACAACCCGCGTCCTCGGCGTCATCTCAGCGATTAGATCGTCCGCCGTGATGAAACGTTCTTGCGGAACGACGATCTTGAGCGTCACGCCCTCGCGCTGCTCCAGCGGCTTCCACGTGGCGTACTGCGCCGGGAACTCACCCTTGGCCGTGATGATCTCGTCGCCAGGCTTCCATGTCAGACCCCGCGCCACGGTCTGAAGACCAGTGCTCGAACCGGTAGTCAGCGCGATGTCTTCCGCTCGGCCACCGATCAGCGTAGCCAGTGATGCGCGAAGCCGATCGCTCACCTCGAACCAGACAGCATCGCTCTTGTGATGTGGAAAGCGTTTCGCGTCGAGCGAGACTTGCACCGCATCGAGCGAGACGCTCGGCATGGCGCTCATAGCTGCCGTATTCAAGTACGCTACGTCGACGAACGGCGCCCATTCATTTCGCCACTCACTGACGATGGCGCTATCTGTTGGCATTCTCCCCCCTCAGGATGTTCGGACAGCATTCCCTTTCCACGTGAGTGACTCGCGCCAATACAAGGCTCACCGGCGTACCCGGCGTTCGCGCTATCGACAAGAGTGGACGAGCGCCCAAATGCGCGCGAGATGATGATCGTCATGCTCGGCGACAAAGTACAAGTGGTCGGCGAGCTTCATTGGTGTTCTAAGACGCGGATGAGGAATCGCCTTGGGAAAA
>JBDTMO010000374.1:0-5804 GCA_039934235.1 bacterium
CCGCGCGCGGCGATCGCGTGCGCGCACTGGCCGTTGCGACTGGTGTGGAACGCGACACTGTGACGTTGCAGTGGCCAAACGGCCAGGTCGCGGCGGGCATTGCGTGCAACAGCGCGGAGATTTACGCGTTCGTCGACGATGTGAATCAGATGATCGTACAATTGCGTCGGTGTTTCAGGCTTCCGGGCGGATACACGCCTAATGCGATTTCTGCCGAGCCCGCGCTGTGGAGGCATGCGGTCGATCCGCGGCTTCGCGCGTTGCTTGGCGAGTTCAACCTGGAGATTCGGCGCAAGGAGTAGCGGAGTCGTCATCACTTCAAGAGGATTGCTCATGGGCACTCGTGACCCCCGCATCGACGCATACATCGGAAAGCAGAAGGACTTCGCACAGCCAATATTGGCCCACATTCGCGACGTCGTGCATGCAGCCTGTCCCGACGTGGTGGAGACCGTGAAGTGGAGCTCTCCGTTCTTCGATTACAACGGAAGCGTGTTGTGCAGCATGGCCGGGTTCAAGGAGCACGCGGTGCTGCGCTTCTGGAAGTCTTCGCTCATCGAAGGGCTCGGACCAGACAGCGCGAAGGCTGGAGAAGCTGCCGGTAATTTCGGGCGCCTCGCCTCCGTCAAGGATTTGCCGAGCAAAAAGGTTTTGACGGGCTACATCAAGGCGGCAATGAAGTTGAACGACGAAGGTGTCGTTGTCGTGCGACCGAAGAGCGCGGAACTGCCCGACGCACAGATTCCCGACGAGCTCGCGGCTGCATTGGCGAAGAGCAAGAAAGCGAAGGCGGCGTTCGAGAAGTTGTCACCCAGTCATCGTCGCGAGTACTCGGAGTGGATCGCGAGCGCGAAGCGCGAAGAGACGAAGGCCAACCGTGTTGCGCAGGCGGTGGAATGGATTGCCGAGGGCAAGTCGAGGCACTGGAAGTACCAGTCATGATGCGCGCGCGGTTGTTGGCTGCCCTCGCGCTCGTGGCCACATCGAATGGCCTGGGCGCTCAGCAGCCCGCGCCCTTGGCGCCAGCGCCCAGGACGAAGATCGTGTTTCTGGGTACGGGCAATCCTGCGCCGACCCCTGAGCGAATGGGGCCCGGGGTGGCTATCGTCGTGAATGGCACGCCGTATCTCGTTGACGCCGGCGTTGGCGTGGTGCGTCGCGCGGCGGCGGCGAATCGCGCCGGTGTGAAGGGTCTCGAGATGCCGAATCTCAAGACGGTGTTTCTCACGCATCTTCACAGCGATCATACAATCGGCCTGCCCGACCTCGTCTTTACGCCGTGGATCATGCGTCGCACGGCGCCGCTTGCCGTGTATGGGCCAACTGGAACGTCAGCGATGATGACGCACATCCTCGCGGCGTGGAGTGCGGACAACGACATCCGGATCAATGGTCTCGAGAAGGGCAACACGACTGGGAACAAGGTGAACGTGCACGAGATCCTTCCCGGCGTGGTGTTTCAGGACGCGAACGTGAAGGTGACCGCCTTTTACGTGAAGCATGGTTCCTGGAAGCAGGCGTTCGGCTATCGCTTCGACACGCCGGATCGCAGCATCGTGATCTCTGGTGATGGGTCGCCAAGTGAAAGCATCGCGCAGAATTGTCATGGTTGCGATGTGCTCATTCACGAAGCGTATTCGCAGCGCGGTTATGACGAGAGTTCAGCGGCGTGGCAGCGCTACAGCAAGAGCTTTCACACAACGACCTATGAGCTTGCCGAGCTTGCGACGAAGGCTCGGCCCAGGCTGTTGATCCTGTATCACCAGATGTATTTCGGCGGCCCAAAGGACACGGAGGCTGGAATGCTTGCGGAGATCAGCTCGCGTTATAAGGGAAGGGTCGTGTCGGCGCGTGATCTCGACGTGTACTGAGGCAGGCGAATGAGACTCCGTGTAGAGTTGGTTGCCTGTTTGCTCACCCTGGCCGCGACACCGGTGGTTGCCCAATCCTCGAATGCCGCGATCGATTCGCTGATGGCGAAGTACGCGATGCGCGATGGTCCGGGCGCCAGTGTGCTCGTGATTCGAGGCGGTAAGGTCACGTATTCGAAGGGCTACGGGCTGGCCGACGTAGAGAGTCACGTTGCCGTTACGCCGCAAACGAACTTCCGGCTCGCGTCATTGACGAAGCAGTTTACGGCGACGGCGATCATGCTGCTCGTCGCGGATGGAAAGCTGCGTTATGACGATGCCATCACGGGACTATTGCCTGGGCTGCCGGCGCTCGCGAATGGCGTGACTGTACGTCACCTGCTCAATCACACGTCCGGGCTGCCGGACTACGAAGACTTCGTTCCCGATAGCCAGACGGCGCAGGTACATGATCGCGACATCCCGGCGCTGATCGCGCATGCGACGGGAGCCAAGTTTCCTGCTGGCACCGCGTTCAGTTACAGCAATACGGGCTACGGACTTCTCGCGCTGATTGTCGAGCAGAAATCCGGAATGCGTTTCGCCGACTTTCTACGCGCACGCATCTTTGCGCCACTTGGCATGACGCACACGGTTGCGCACGAGGAAGGGCGTTCCGTTGTCGCGAATCGGGCCTATGGTTACTCGGTCAACGCTGCTGGCGTCCGCCGCACGGATCAGAGCAACACCAGCGCCGTCCTTGGCGATGGCGGCATTTATTCCTCGATCGCTGATCTCGCGAAGTGGGATCGCGCGCTCGAGCAGCATGCGCTCGTTCGCGCGGAGGCGCAGCGGCTCGCGTGGACTCCGCCTGTGCTGGGTGGTGGTCAGCCTACGGAGTACGGTTTCGGCTGGTTCGTCGATCGCGACCATGGCACGATGCGGCTCCGACACAATGGCGAGTCGAGAGGATTTACGAATTCCATTTTGCGCTTTCCTGACAAGCGGCTGACGGTCGTGATTCAAACGAACAGGAGTGGCGGCGCGCCCTGGGATATCGCGCAACGAATTGCCGAGCTCTATCTCGATCCGTCTACTGGTGGGCCGTCCGCGGCGTGGCGTCCGTAAGAAGCTCGCGCGACCGGTTTAGGCCAGCGCAATCTTGCTCAAGTACTTCATTCCGGTGTCGCACATGACCGTGACGACGGTTGCGCCGGCTCCGAGTTTTTCCGCGAGACGTAGTGCGGCGATGACGTTGCCGCCGGTTGAGGTGCCAGCAAAGATTCCTTCTTCGCGAGCGAGTCGCGCGACCATCTCGTTGGCTTCGTCCGTGGACACGCGTTCGATGTGATCCGCGAGTCCGTCGCGCCAGAGTGGGACGATAAAGCCTGCGCCGATTCCGTCGATCTTGTGGGCGCCGGGTTGGCCACCTGAGAGGACTGGTGATTCGGAGGGTTCGACGGCGACGATGGTGACTTGCGGGTTGTTGCTGCGTAGGGTTTCGGCGATTCCCCTGAGTGACGCAGCCGTGCCGACGCTCTGGACGAAGCCATCGATCTTGCCGTCTGCTTGACCCCACATCTCGTCCGCCATTGTGTGGTATGCCGAGAGTTGATCGGTGTTCTTCATTTGGTCGGTCCAGAAGCTTCCGGTGTCGTGGGCGATAACGCGGGCTGCCTCGATCATGTCGCGTGTGAGTTTCTCCGTCATGTGACCGCTTTCGCTGCGGACGATATGGAGTGTGGCGCCCAGCATCTTCATGTGCGCCAGCTTTTCGCGCGCGAATGCATCGGAGGTCACGATGCGCAGCGGATATCGCTTCACGGCGCAGACGAGTGACAGCGAAACGCCGGTGCTGCCGCCTGTGTACTCGACGACGGCGCCGTGAGGGGCGAGACGTCCGTCTGCTTCCGCGGCTTCGATCATGGCGAGCGCCATGCGGTCCTTCATGCTGCCCGTGGGGTCTTCGCTCTCGAGCTTCAGGAGGACGCGGGCGCCGTTACCGGCAACAACGTTTCGCAGCTGGAGCATCGTGGTGTTGCCGATACAGTGGAGGATGTTCATAAAGGGTACTGGGTGAACGGTGAACGGTGAGCGGTGAACGGTAGCCGAATTCCGCGGCCGTTCACGCTTTGCCTTTTCGCTGCAAGAGCCGAGTAGTGGCAGCCTCGTAAAGAGTGGTATGTTAGCGCGGGGGTTTTGGGTTTTCCTTGGACCGTTCACCGTTCTGCGTTCTCCGTTCACTGTTAACTGATCACGTTCACCGTTCACCGTTCACGGTTCACCGTTCTCTGTGAGGAAGGTCATGCCTCTGTTGCGCCTCAAGCTCTCCGTGTCACTCGACGGCTTCGTTGCCGGCCCCAACCAGAGTGTCGACAACCCGCTCGGCATTGGCGGCATGCGGTTGCACGAGTGGGCCTTCGCGCTCGAAGCATGGCAGGCGGAGCACGGCCTGAGCGGCGGTGAGACGAACGAGAGTAGCGTCGTGATCGAGGAGTCGCTCGCGAACATGGGTGCGACCATCATGGGCCGCAACATGTTTGGCGGTCACCCCGGTGGATGGAAGGCAGACGCACCCTGGAACGGTTGGTGGGGCGACGACCCGCCGTATCATCATCCCGTCTTCGTGCTCACGCGTCGCGCGCGCGCGCCTCTCGTGTGCGAGGGCGGAACGACGTTCCACTTCGTCACCGATGGCATCGAGTCGGCGCTGGACCAGGCGCGCCAAGCGGCCAGCGGCAAGGATATAGGGCTCGCCGGTGGAGCAAGCGCGGCGCAGCAATATCTCGTCGCCGGACTCGTCGATGAAATGCTCATCTCAGTCGTGCCAACGCTGCTCGGCAGCGGCGAGCGCCTGTTCGACGGCGTGGGCGACGATCTCCGTGGCCTCGTGCTGTCGAGCACAATCGCCGCGCCCAATGTGACGCACCTCAAGTTCACCAGATCGTGATTACAATGCGCCGCAATTGCGTGCTCGTCGCTGCCTTGATCAGCTGCGCCATTCCTCTTTACGCGCAGACCAAGCCTCGTGAGAATGACCTCAAGTTGCCCATCGGCGGCACTCCCGGCACGCTCGACGCCATCACGGATGTCGCCGGCGTCGAAGTCGGGCACACGACGCTGATTTCGGGAAGCGGTAAGCTGCTCGTCGGACAAGGGCCAGTGCGCACGGGCGTCACCGTCGTCCTGCCGCGCGGCAAGAGCAACCCGGACCCCGTGTTCGCGGCGTGGTTCACGCTCAACGGCAACGGCGAGATGACGGGCACCACGTGGGTGCAGGAGAGCGGATATCTCGAGGGACCCATCGGCATCACCAACACGCACAGTGTTGGCGTGGTGCGCGACGCCATCATCAAGTGGGAACTCTCGCTCAAGAACGCGTTACAACCGTGGTGGTTGCCAGTTGTCGCCGAGACATATGATGGTGCACTGAATGACATCAACGGCTTTCATGTAAAGGACGAACACGTCATCTCGGCGCTCAATTCGGCAACGAGCGCGCTGCCGAGTGAAGGCGTTGTCGGCGGCGGGACGGGAATGACGTGCCTCGGCTTCAAGGGCGGCATTGGGACGGCGTCGCGCAAGCTGCCGGCGCAACAGGGCGGATACACGGTCGGCGTCCTGGTGCAGTGCAATTTTGGCTTGCGCCGCGATCTCAGAATTGCCGGCGTACCCGTTGGCGAGGAGATCACGGATCTGCAGCCATGCATTGCGAACACCGACGCGCCGATTGCGGGGCAGCGGCCTCATTGCGATGCGTCGCCCGGTAACGACGCGAGCATTGAATCGGCGGAACAGGGATCGATCATCGTCGTCGTGGCGACGGACGCGCCGTTGCTGCCGCATCAACTCAAGCGCATTGCCACGCGGGTGTCGCTCGGCGTGGGCCGACAAGGTGGCTTCGGTGGCAATGGCTCTGGCGACATCTTCATTGCGTTTTCCACGGCGAATCCG
>JBDTMO010000375.1:0-5796 GCA_039934235.1 bacterium
ACGCGACGGCGTTGTGGCCGTACCACCACTGCATGAACGCGTCCTGCACGCCCGCGTAAATGCTGTAGCTCTTGAAGGCGCCGGCGGGGATCGAGAGGTTGTTGAAGATGTGGAGGATCGCCACGGTGATGATGCTGGCGACGTAAAACCAGATGGCGACGTACAGGTGTCGCTCGCGCCGCTTGATCATCGTGCCGATGAAGTTGATCGCGAACACCACCCACACCACGGCAATTGCGATATCGATCGGCCACTCCAGCTCGGCATATTCCTTGGCTTGCGTAAAACCGAGGGGCAGGGTGATCGCCGCCGCGACGATGATCAGTTGCCAGCCCCAGAAGTGGAATTTGCTGAGCCCATCGGAATACATTCGCGCCTTGAGCAGGCGCTGCGTGCTGTAGTAGCACCCGCAGAAGAAGGCATTCCCGGCGAACGCGAAGATCACGGCGTTGGTGTGGAGCGGGCGGAGCCGGCCAAAGCTCGTGTAAGGCAGGCCCAGGTTGAACGCTGGATTCGCGAGCTGCAGTGCGATTACCAACCCAACCAACATGCCGACCAATCCCCACACGAAGGTGGCGACGAGGAATTTCCGGACGATTGCGTCGTCATACGAAAACTCCTCCATCGGTTGCGATGGGGGGGTGTACGCGTAGGGTAATGCTGTTGCTGAGCCAGTCATCCGCGCGGGCCTCGTGCCATGGGTGTGTGCCGCGCAGGAAGGAAAGGAACTGCGCGAGGGCGGACACGGGCGCACGACGCGAGCGCGCACGAACCGGTCCACACGGAATCATCGCGGATACCGAGGTCGTGTGTGAGTGGGGATATCCCCTGAGCTTTTTAGCGGAAACTCGGACGTCGTGTAGGGAGTTTCCTCACCCCTCGCCGACGGCAAATGCCCTCGATCGGTGCAAAACGGTCCCCTAACGGGGCGGCAGGGCGGCTACACCGCGGCTCTGCGTATCGGGCTGCCCCATGGCCGCGGCCACCCTCGCGCCCAACACCCGCGCCACCGACCGGCTGAAGCTCGCGGTGAGATGGTTGTCGTCCGTAAACACGACGATGCCATTGCGCACCACATCGCACCGCTGGGTCTGGCAGACCTGATCGTTCATATCCACGAAGCGAATGCCAAGTCCGCGCGCCGCGCGTGTCTGTGCCGCAACCGCAATCGGAGAGAGCGAGCGCCCGCGATCGTACGTACACGCCGTCGCGAGCGGCAACTTCGCCGCCAACCGCGACAGGCAACTCGGCACATCAAACCACGTGCGCGGCGTACCGCGAATGACCACCACCGGAATTCCCGTCGCAGCCAGACGCTCATACGTCCGACGCAAGCCATCACGCCATGCTTCCGGCGAGACCTGCCAGTCGGCCTCGGCTCCGTCGCTGGCGATGTAATGATCCCAGTTCGACAGAATGATCGCAGCGGGACGTTCGGCAACGATCCTCCGCAGCATTGCCTCACGATACCGCGTGCACTCGTGGTAATAACGCTTGAGCCTAAGCCGCATGAGCTGCGGAACATCGGCAACGGGACACCCACCCTTCACCATCGCCACAATCTTCCATCCGTGCTCCTGGCCGGCGCGATCCAAGCCACCAAGCCAGTGTTCCGCATGCGAGTCGCCCAATAGCGCGATCGTCGTTGTCGACTGCATGTCGCCGAAAACACACAGGCCCTTGTTGTCCTCGACCGTCGTTGCCCAACAGTCGTGACGCATGTGGTCTTCGCGCGCGGCTGCGAACACGCGCTGCTCAGGTTGCGCGACGCGCCGCTCAGCGGCGAGCATGGCCCCGTGCGCCATGAGGGCCACGATGGCGCTCGCGACGAACGCAACGGGTGCGAGCCAGTAGCGCGGAATGCGAGCGAGACGACCGTCGCGCGATGGGCGTTCGACGAACTCGTACGTGAGCCACGCGAGCACGAGTGCCGCCGCCGACCACGCGAGCTTGCCCCACACACCGAGGCCGCGATCGAGCGCGCCACCAACTCCAACCATGGGCCAATGCCAGAGATACCACGCATACGACACTCGTCCCAGCCAGCGGAGCGGCGGAACAGACAGCCCTCGGCTCACGAAACTCTCTGGCGCGCGTGCACCACCGACGAGAAGTGCGACGGCGCCAAGCGTCGGCGCGAGTGCGGCGACGCCTGGGTATGGCGTGGCGCGATCGTACGTCACGACGCCAAACGCAATCGCGAGCAACCCGGCAACTTGAAATGAGGTCGCACCGGCAGTGCTTCGATCGGTAGAATCGTTCAACACCACCGCGACGACAGCGCCAAGCGCAAACTCCCAGATTCGCGAGGTCATGCCGAAGAACGCCTGCGGTTGCGCGGTCTCTGTCATTACGATCGACGCGCCAAGCGAAAGCAGGCCGACGAGCGCGATGCCGGCGATCAACGATCGATCATCTATGCGATCCGGATCGCCGAAGTCGTCCGCAGAACGCCGTCGCACAAAGACGATGAGGAGGAGCAGCAGCGGCCAAACGACGTAGAACTGCTGTTCCACCGCGAGCGACCACGTGTGCAGCAGCGGATTTTCCCCTGCGGAGAAGTAGTCCACGGCGCTGTTCGCGAAGTCGAGATTGCCGCTGTAAAAGGCAACGGCGCGCGCACTCGACATGATGGCCGGGCGGTCGATGGGCGCGTAGAGCCACATCACAGCAGCAAGCGTCGCAACAAACACGACGAGAAACGGCGGACAGAGACGCAGCGCACGCTGGCCGTAAAATTCCGTAAGATCGATGCCGTTCGTCTGCGCTCGTTCGCGGAGGAGCAATGCGGTGATGAAGAAGCCGGACAAGACGAAAAAGACATCCACGCCCACAAAGCCGCCGGCCGCCGTTGGCACGCCGGCATGAAAGAGCACCACGAGGAGGATCATCACTCCTCGCAGGCCTTCGATATCGGGGCGGAACTGCGGACGTGGCGTGGGCATGAAACGTCTACGGGCGTGGCAAAACGAAAAGTTACTTACAGCCTATTGCCTGCACTGGCCGTGCGGGTCCGCCGGCTTCGGGACATCGAGCTTCGGCCGATGTGGCATGTTCGCGATGACCGATGCCGCCGAATACACCATGCGCGTTACGCGCGCGAGATCCGGATAGCTGATGTATTGCGGTTCGTCCGTGACCTGATGGTAATCGAGATGCTCGCCGCGAGACATCGCGACCGACGGAATCCCATACCGAGCGTAGCTATAGTGATCCGCTCGGCAGTAATACTGCAGCGGGTGGCCTGGTGCATCGAAGGTGTAATCGAAGACGAAGGGGACCGGCTCGCGCGAGTTCGCCGCTTCGAGCGAGTCGCCGAACTCCTTTGACAAGCGCTTGGCCCCGATCACTTCGAGATACGTTGGACTCCCCGCGCCCGTTCCTCCGCGCGGAAAATCATTCGCCGTTCCGCGCCCCGTCATGTCCTGGTCGATCTCGCCGACGATCGAGTCCAGCGGCACCGTCGGGTGATCACTGTACCAGCGCGAACCGAGCAGCCCAGCTTCCTCGCCCGTGTGGTTGACGAAGAGAATCGAGCGCCGAGGACGCGCGCCGCGCGACATCGCTTCCGCAATCTCGAGGAGCGCCACCGTGCCGGATCCGTCGTCGTCCGCGCCATTGCGAATGGAATCCAGTCGAGGACGATTCACGCGACGTAAGCTGTCGAGGATGGTTCGGATGTGTGCCCACTCAGCGGCACTCGGTGGCCGAACGGGCGAATCCGCGCCCATCGGGCGGATGACGCGATTGAACGCGCGGAGGGAATCGTGATCGACGGGAGAGCGATCGAAGCCGACGTGATCGTTGTGCGCCGTCAGCGAGACATACTGTCCACGAAGCATTGGATCACTACCGCGTAGAATCGCCACGACGTTGCGAGCAGGAAATGCAACGGGTGTGCGCGCGATGTCGAATCGTCCACGAACCGGTGCGCTCAACGCACCCGGTGCAAGCGTTGCGGGGTCGGCGCCGAGTATGGTGCGGGCCGCGCTTCGGGTGATCCAGAGTGTGGGGATCGCGTTGCGGTTACGCGCCGTGTCGGCCACCGGACGGCCCTCGCGCAGTCGCGCGACCGTCTCGGCGCCCACGACATCGAGTACCACGGCAAAAATCGCCGAGGCGTCTCGCCACCGTGGCCCTCCGAGGGCAAGGCCGCGCATGGGGATGCCAGGTGGCAAATCGAGCACGACGATTTTCCCTGCGGCATCCGCGGGCGAGATCCAACGAGATGTGTCGGTGACGGGTCCGCCGTAGATCGCGCGCACGCCATCGAAGGTGCGAGCGCCGGCGGCAATGTTTGCGGGGACGAAGTCGCGTCCCAACTGTAGCGGCTTACCGCCAACCTCGATTTGCGATTGCGGGTCAACGGCCGCGTTCCAGAAGGGAACCGTCTGGAAGTAGGTGCCGTTCTCTCCCGCGGGCTCGAGGCCAAGTCGCTTGAATTCTGTGGCGACGTATGCGGCAGTTTTGGAATTGCCTTCGCTGCCGGATTCGCGCCCCATCATCGAGTCGTCGGCGATGAGGAAGAGGCGGTGCCTGAGGTCTGCTTCGCTGATCGCCGCGCTAGTGACGAATTGGGGAGATGGCGCGGGGGCCGCAGTGCACGCGATGAGTCCGAGCGCGGCGACGAGAGAGGGGCGGAATTTCATGGCGAATGAAGGGAGAGGAGGATGCGACGTTACGTCGCGTCCTCCTCTCTTGCAAATATACGAAGTGCAGATCTTTCGCTTCGCTCGGGATGACAAAGCGGTGTCTATCGGCCCGGACGGCCTCCGGGCGGGCCCATTGGAGAACGCTCGCCCGGCCCGCCGCGTCCACGCATCAGCCACGCGTCGGCAAGCTGGTCGATGGTGAGAATGGCCAGCGCATCGCGGAGATCAGCGCGCTCCTGATCGCGCGCGCGATCCATCAGTGCGCGCATTGCGTCCGGCATCGGGCGCGCAGGCGGCTGCTGCGCTGCGTCACCTTGCGGGTGATTTGCGCGAGCCAGTGAATCCATTGTCGTGCGCATCGCGGTGTGGCGCGTTTCGGTGCGTCGCGCGACGGCCGCGAGCTTCGTCAGTTGCTGATCTGTCAGCTTGAGCTCTGCCGTATGCGCCAGCAGGATGCTGGCAAGCCCACCGCCTGGAGGTCCGGGCTGGCGCGTGTTGGGCCCGTCGACGTCCATGCGACCCATTATCGGCGCTCCGCGCGACATGCCAGGTTGTTGCGGCGGTCCCTGTCGCGGACGCGGTGGCGGGCCTTGTTGTGCGCTGGCCGACGCGGTCGCGACGACAAATGTGAAGGCGAGTAGCGTGCGAATCGTTCTCATGATGTCTCTCTCTGCTAGGGAAGTAGGGGCTTGGAAACGGCAACGGCGCGGCTTCCGAGTAATCCATGTTCAGGCAGTCATCGATGCAGTCAGGACAGGATACGCGTGCGGCGCTTGCACTTGAAAAACAGCAACTGCTTGATCGCGGATAACGCGGAAACGCGCGGACACGCGCGGATAAAACAACAAAAAACTTGGAGCAGTATCCGCGTCGTTTCCGCGAAATCCGCGATAAAGCAGTTGTCGTTGCAGGGCAACGGGCACCGCGAGCAGCGCCTGGGATGACAACCGTTTGATGTCAGCGATGAGTTGCGTCACGTCATACGCGAGCGATCCGTCATACACGCCGCGGATGTGGCCATCGCGGTCCACGAGCACGAGCGTCTCGGTATGACGAAGTGTTCCGCGCGTGTTGCCGCTGCTGTCCGCGAGCTCGACGAAGTACGCATCATGCGCGAGACGCGTGAGCTCAGCGCGCGAACCTG
>JBDTMO010000376.1:0-5782 GCA_039934235.1 bacterium
CGCGGTCGATCATCCTCTTTGTCTCGTCGGCCTTGCGCTCCCCATCCGGCAAGGCGCGGAGGCGCTCCAGCACCTCCTGTTCTTTTTTCCACGCTTGCTCCCGCCCCTGCTGGAAGCGCCGCGGTCCAGCGCCAGGTTCGAACTGCTTGACGTTGCCGAGGATGAGTGGCACGAGCATGGTCGGGCGCTCGATCCAGCGCGGTCTCGTGATGTCGATCTCGCCGACGCAGCGCATACCATACTTCTCGAGCCAGCCGCGAATAGCGTCTTGGGCTTCTCGCCCGCCCGCCAAACGAGGCAGCTCGTCCATGAAGTTCTCGTCGTCGACGTGCTGGAGAAACGCCACCACGTCTGGGTGCGGGCGGATTACGTCCGCGACATCCAGAAGCGCCAGCCCCATCTCCGATGTGATGTTGTTGGCGACGGATTGCGTGAGGGTGTCGGCCGCGTTCTTCTCGCCGAGCCACGTGTGGAGCTGCTCGTTCAGCCACCACATGGCCTCGATCCCCGCCATGATCACCTGAAGGTTTCGCGGATCGAACTGGACCTGCTTGAGCCCGAGGATGTCAGCCTCGATGAAGTCCACGAGATCCGTTCCAGTCTTCGACTGGATCGCGCGCGTCGCCTCGGCGATGGATGCCTGGCTGCGCTCGATCAGTTCGGCGGGGATGGCTGGATCGGTTTCAATCGCCGCGGACCCCGCACCTGGCGGTGCCCACGCGGGTCCTTCGCTCGGGATCGACGCGATGAAGCCGCGATCGAGAATGGTTTGCAGCGCGTCCCTGATCAGGGGATCGGCCTTCCCCATAGCTCCAAGAAGACTTTCGCGGCTCGCCGGTGACGCCAGTGGTTTGGTGACGTCAACGAACAACCTGCCGCCCGCCTCGGTCATGTGCGCGGGGGCTGCCAGCCGCCACATGGAGAGGCCGAGTGGCTTCATTGCGTCGGTCATCATCTGCTGATGGCCAACCGAGACGTAGACGTGGTTCTCTTCGTCACCAGCAACGGGAATGGGGAAGAGCGTGGTGATCGGCCGGCTCTGTACGATCTGGAACTCACCGTCCGCCAAGCACCATTCGATGTCCTGAGGGCTTCCGAAGTGCGCCTCGATCACCCTGCCCAGTTGCGCGAGATGCACGACCTGCGCGTCAGTTAGCGCCGGCTGCGTTTGCTGCTTCGGATCGATCGCGTGTTCCTGCGTTCCGCCGCTGGGCGAGGCGAGGATGGCAAGCTGCTTCGCGGAAATCTGCTTGCCGACGATCTCGCCGTCCCGCACCTGGTACGCATCCGGGTTCACCAATCCAGCGACCAGTGCTTCGCCAAGTCCGAAGCTGGCCTCGATGCAGGCGACTTTGCGGTTGCCGCTAATGGGATCGGCGGTGAAGAGGGTGCCAGCTGCCTGCGGGAAAATCATCCGCTGAACGACCACGGCCATGCGGACCGTCCTGTGATCGATGCCGTTCCGGTGGCGGTAGATCGCGGCCCGCTCGGTGAAGAGCGAAGCCCAGCATCGGCTCACGTGCTGGAGGATCGCCGCCGTCCCGACGACGTTCAGATATGTGTCCTGCTGGCCGGCGAAAGAGGCTGCGCCCAAGTCCTCCGCTGTCGCACTGGATCGAACGGCGTAGGCCGCTTGCTCGCCAAGTTGCGCGAGCGAGCGTGCAATCGCCGCAGCGAGATCGTCGGGAATGGCGATCCCTTCAATTGCCAGACGGATTTCCGCGCTCAGCGTGCGAATCGTTTCACGGTCGTCCGCCTTCACGCGTGAAAGCCGATCGAGTTGTTCGCCGATCAACGCCGCGTCCGCCGTAACCCGCTGGAAGGCGTCGGTCGTAACGCAAAATCCCGCCGGTACGAGGAGGCCTTCGATTCGTGAAAGTTCGCCCAGGTTCGCGCCCTTGCCGCCAACCAGCGCGACTTGCGTCTTATCGATCTCATGGAAACTCAACAGGCAATCGTTCATGCGCTCCTCGGTTGTGCGTCCCTAAAGAATGTCGACGACTCTAAGCGATGCCCCCCGGCTTGCTGCAAGCCCCGTGGCTCGCTATAACTTGGGAGTGGAGAGTAGGGCGTCTGCGCTACTGCGGACGGACGAACGGGGCGTGAAGCACCCGCCTCAGCGAACGGATCGAGATCCCGGCCATCATGTTCCGCCCCCCACGCATGCGCCTCCGTGCTCGAGCACCGTTTGTCGCGCTTGCTCTCGGAACGATTGCCCTTGGCCTTGGCGTGCACTGGTACGCGAGCGCGCTCGGCCCGGCAATACGCGACATACTCGGCGACGCACTCTGGGCGATGATGATCGCATGGTGGGTCGGTGCACTGGTGCCGGAACGGGCGCTCTCTTTCCGCTGCAGCGTTGCGCTGATCGTCTGCATTGGTGTGGAAGTGAGTCAACTGGTTCACACTTCAATGCTCGATGATTTGCGCCGAACTGTTGTGGGCCAACTTGTCCTGGGCAGCGGCTTTGATCCCCGAGACCTGGTGGCGTATTCCCTTGGAGTTGTCGCGGCTGCCGCCCTGGAGCGCGGTTGGCGCCGCAGATAGTCCGTCGCCCGGGCGGGTCAGTTTTCTTGCGCCTGTTGCGAGCGAACGACATCATCTCCGGGACGGTCGGCCGGCTCGCTCAACGAACACGGCGCAGCCCGATGTCAGGGTCGCGCGGCAAAGGAGGCGTCGATGCTCGTGAAGTCGTGTATGCCAGTTATCCCAAGCTCGGATCTGGAGAAGAGTCTGCGCTTCTGGGTCGAAGGCCTCGGCCTTACGATGGACCGCGCGATGCGGCAGGACGGGCGTCTCATCGGCTGCATGGTTCACGATGAGCACTTGTATTTCTGGCTCAATGAGCGAGCGGGTACAACGGTCACGCCGGAGGACTATGAGAGTGTGCGCCTTTACTGGGCGCCAAGCGATATCAACGAGATGAGGACTCGCTTGGAGGGGCTCGGCTACGCGGTATCCGAGATCACGGAACGCGACTACGGCCAGACGGAGTTCTTTGTCACGGACGACGACGGATATTCCCACTGCTTTGGAGTAGCGACAGCGCAATGATCGCGGGACGCTGGGGAAAGCCCTCCGAAGTGTTACTCGACCTCGTCGTCGACGACGACGGGGGCGACTCTCTGGACTCGATCGTGTGCCGCGAGGCCGTCGCGGCTGATATCCCCGCTCTCGCCGAATTGCACGTGACGACGTGGAATGCGACGTACAACTCCGCGCGCGGACCAACGGTTGCGACGCGCGCGTGGCAGTGGAATCAGGAATTCGCGAAAGACGGCCGCCGCGACTTCGTGCTCGTGCTAGTAGACAGGAATGCCCGACTGATCGGCTTTACGTGGCAATCCGACGCTCGCCTTTTACGATCGCATGGGAGGCGAACGTGTCCTTGACGATCGACGCCAGTTCGGTGGATCGTATGGATGGCGCGACGTAAGGGTATTGATCAGATGACCCTGCTGGCTTCTTGCCATCGGGCCGAGAGTGGTGTAACAAGTGAGGAGCAACGGCGGTCACGCCAATCGTCGAGAGGTTGCCGTCATGTTTACCTGTATCTCGCGCGCCCCCTAACAATGGGTCCTATGTCCAAGTCCCGAACGTTTCTGTCGATGCTCGTGGCGTCGATGGCCATTTCTTCCGCCGCCGTGGCACAAGCAACTACGTCGCCCGCTACCGCGGCGACGGACTCGACGGATACCATTACTGGAAAGTGGAAGGCCGGCGGCTCATCCCGAGGAGTCACGACGTATATGATCCTCGACATTGCCCAGAGGGGAGATAGCCTTTCTGCCACAGCGACGCAGGAGAAGGACGGTGTACCGACCGACCTGCAGGTGGAGCTCTTTGGAACGCTTCACGACGGTAAGCTGGAGCTACAGTCAGCGGACGGTTCGCTGCGCATCACGGGGACGCGCAGGAAAGAACTCATTCGCGCGCGCGTCATGCCCGGTCGGTACAAGAACATCCTGGTACTTGGAGAGGTCAGCTTTACACCATGGCATTGAACGACGTTTGACCGGTTCCGTTTGACGTGTGTCTGCGATCATCACCCAGGATGCCATGAAGCCTATTTTTCGGTTGGTAGCACTTGGTCTTGCCATTGTCGCGTGCTCACCACGCATGAGCGCAGCCCAGTCCGACGGCTGGATATCGCTGTTTGACGGAAAGACACTCTCGGGTTGGCGACCAAACGAGAACCTCGCGACGTTCCACGTCGAGAATGGAGAGATCGTCGTGCACGGACCGACCGCGCACATGTTCTACGACGGGCCAGTATCGAATCATGACTTCAAGGACTTCGAGCTCAAGATCGATGTCATGACGAAGCCTGGTGCGAATTCGGGGGTTTATATTCGCACCGCGTTTCAGCCGAGCGACTGGCCGTCGCACGGGTACGAGGTGCAGGTCAACAACTCGCAGTCCGATTGGCGTCGCACAGGCAGCCTGTATGCGGTGCAGGATGTCCGCGAGGGATTGCCTGACAACCAGTGGTTCACCATGCGCGCAATGGTTCGCGGGCGGCACGTGCAGGTCTGGGTTGGCGACAGGCAGACGGTGGACTACACCGAGCCAGACGGTTCGCCTACGCGGCTCGATGGTGGGACGATCGCGCTCCAGGGCCACGATCCGGGTAGCGAAGTGCACTACAAGAACATCCTGATCCGCCCCCTCGCTCCGTGAGTGGCCGCGCTTTGACCACGCGGCCACCTCGCGTTGGCGTGGCGAGGGAGGGACCGCCGTCAACTCCGCCGACGCTCGTAGTGCAGCCCGACGACGCCGGTTGGATATGGTGTCGCTGACTCCAGGGTGAACCCAGCACGCACGCCGTCGGGCAGCAGTCGCTTGCCGCTTCCCAATGTCAGTGGGTACAGGAGCAAATGCAGCTCGTCGACGAGGTCGTGTTCGATCAGGGCGTGGACGAGCTGGCTGCTCCCATCGGTCAGGATGTTCTTTCCAGGTTCTGCCTTGAGCGCGCGCACCGCCTCCATGATGTTGTCGCGAATGATTGTCGTGTTGCGCCACGTTGGTTCCTTCAGCGTCCGTGACACGACATACTTTTTGGGGGCATTCATCAAGTCGCCAAAGGGATCGCCAACCGGCATGGGCTCGAACGCGTTGGCATGAGTCACGTACGTTTTGCGGCCCAGCAGGAAGGCATCGCATTCCATCATCATCGCGCCGAAGCTCCTGCCGATGTCGTTGTGCCAGTAGGGGCGCGTCCAGCCGCCGTGCTCGAAGCCTCCATCGCGGTCCTCATCTTCTCCGCCGGGCGCCTGGATCACGCCGTCCAGCGTGATGAACTCGGACACAATAAGCTTTCTCATACGAAGTCTCCGTTGGTGGGATGAATTGGTGTGGCGCGAATCGAGGTCGATTGGCCGCCTCAGTATTCGCGCTCCTACTTTCACGACGAACGAACGTTCCCTGGATCGACACGGTGCGCCGAGGATCATTCGCTTTTCGCATCCCGGTGCGGTGAACGCCATCAAAACCAAATGTCCGTTGGGTTCGCTATTGGCATTGCCCGCCAAATACGGCGAAGACAGTCGATGGACTCTTGTGCACATCGACCCGCCCGGATACACCTTCAGGCAGATTCGCGACTTCGTCGACGAGGCATATCGATGACTCGATCTCGAAAAAAGACTCCGAAGGTTGGAGTGACGCCGGCCAAGGACGGTAAAGTCTACCTCGGCCGACGCGCATCGCGAAAAGACCTCAAGACGTAGAGCCAATTTCGACGATTGCCTTAACCCACGGGAAGACGCATTCATGTCACAGT
>JBDTMO010000377.1:0-5779 GCA_039934235.1 bacterium
TCCGGATGACAACCGGTGCAGATCCTTCGACTCGCTCCGCTCGCTCCGGATGACAGTGTGCTCGCTAATATTCCTTCGTGCCCCAAGCAACATCCATCAACCCGTTTCGCGTCTTTCTCCGCCACCGGAACTTTCGCCTGTTCCTCATAGGGCAGACGCTCTCGTTGATCGGCACCTGGATGCAATCCATGGCGCTCGGCTGGCTGGCGCTGGAGTTGACGAACAGCGCCTTTCTCGTCGGACTCGTGGCGACCGCATCGTCCGTACCCATCCTCATTTTCACCATGCCGGCCGGCGTGATGGTGGATCGCTCGGACAAGCTCAGGCTCGTGAAGTTCGCGCAAACCGCCTTTCTCGTGGATGCGACGCTGCTCTGGTGGCTCACCTATACGCACCAGATCACCATCGTGGCGTTGCTCGGATTGGCGTTCGTGAGCGGGCTCATCGCGTCCGTCGAGATTCCGGCGCGCCAATCGATGTTCATCGATCTCGTTGGACGGGAGGACCTGCCCGACGCGATCGCTCTTAACTCGAGCGGCTTCAACCTCGCGCGCGTCGTCGGGCCTGGATTGGCCGCGGCGGTCATCGCGCGCCTCGGCATCGCGTGGTGCTTTTTTCTCAACGCCGCGAGCTTCGTCACGGTGCTCATCGGCCTCTTCATGATCCACCTGCCGAAGTGGGTGCCGCGCGAAACGGCGGATAGTCCGTGGGAGGGCGTGCTCGAAGCGCTTCGCTACATGCGCGACACGCCCAACGTCCGCGCGCTCATGACGATGGTGACGGTTTACTCCATCCTCGGCGTGCCAGTTCTCGCGCTCATGCCCGTCGTTGCGCGCGACATGTTTGGACTCGGCGCCGCTGGCTACGGGCTGCTGATGTCGTGTCTCGGCGTTGGAGGATTGACGGGGGCGCTCGCGCTCGCTGGCGTGGGCTATCGCGTGCCACGCGGAAAGTTGCTCATTGGCGCTTCGATGGCGTGGCCGATCATGCTCCTCGCATTTTCGTTTACGCGAGTGGCGTGGCTCGCCTATGTGCTGCTGCTCGGCATCGGCTGTACGATGATCCTTAACGGCGCCATCACCAACGGACTGCTGCAGACGCTTGTGCCCGACGCGCTGCGCGGACGGATGATGGCGGCGTACGGGCTGGTCGTCGTCGGCCTTGCCCAGGTCGTTGGTGCGTTCGTCGCGGGAACGGTGGCGCACCTGGTTGGAGTTGCCGTGTCCATCGGCAGTGCCGCGTCGTTGATGCTGATGTTCGGCATCTGGGCGTTCTTCAACCGTCCGGAACTCAGGACGCTCTAAGTACGTGTCGTCCTGAGCGCAGCGAAGGACCGGTGGCTTCAACAGGTCAGCACAACGCCGCCCTGTCTGGATCCTCGATGCGTCCCGCGTGGCCGGCCGACTCGTACTTGGGTGTTCAGCGCCACCAAGACAACAACAACTGCTAGTCGCGGATTTCGCGGAAACACGCCGATAGAGCAACTACATTTTTGCTCTTGTTTATCCGCGCCGTTTCCGCGAAATCCGCGATAGGCAGTTGCAGTTGCAGTTCCTTCGCTCCTGCGCGATGACAGGTTGCGCAGACCAGTTAAAACCACCTCTGCACCTGCACTTTGCAAAGGTCAGTGCAATTCCGTCGCCTCGCTCAGTACAGCTACTTCGGCAGCTTGTTCAACTTGTCCTGCGCAGCATCCATGTGCGCCTTGAACGCCGGTCCCACTTTCGTGACGAGATCCTTCACTTCCTGATTGTGGAGCGCAGGAAGTAGCGTCGTCGCCACGGCGTCCAGCACAGCCTTGTGGTAGGCCACCTCGTGCGTGAGAAACGCGCGATCGAAGGCCTTGCCCGACGCCTTCTCCAACGCCTTCATGGCGGCGGCATGGTCGGCAGCCATGCCGAAATGCCTGGGGGCCGTGGGGATGACGCCGAGCTTCTTGGCGAGATCGCGTCCCTGCTGGCGGACCATTGTGTGGTCGTGGACGAGCATCGCTCCAAACTCCCGGATTTCTTTTGTGGTTCCCTTCTTTTGCGCGAGCGCTCCGGTCTCGACGTCCCAGGTATTCGCGGCGTCGAAGATGGCGACGATGGTTGGATCGTCGAGCTTCGCCTGCTGCGCACGCGCTGGTGGCGCGAATGCGAAGAACACGGCTGCGACGAGACTGGTCGCGCGAATGATGCGCTGTGCGAACATGTGTACTCCTGAAAATGGTTGGTATGGGGACCCTCGGCCACGACGGCGGACACGCCGGCGGAGGGACAATGGCCAGCGTGTTAGAATAAGTCAAGAGATTAGTTGACTTATTAACCCGTTGTTATCTTTTTGGTAGCCCGAGGAACGCCATGCGCTGGTGGGAAGAACAAATCGGAGGATCGACGCGAGGGCGACTGATCGCGCTACTGCGACGGGGCGTGTCTACCGTCGAGGAGCTTGCTGCAGCGCTCGAGGTAACGGACAACGCGGTCCGAGCGCAGCTCCAGACCCTATCAGATGCTGGCATCATCGAGACGACCGGCACGCGTCAGGGCGCAGGGGCGGGCAAGCCCGCGACGACCTATCGCATCGCCTCTTCTGCGGAGCCGACACTCTCGGCGGCCTATGCCCCAGTGCTCGTCGCCCTGCTCGAGTCACTTGGCGACCGCCTCACGCCGGATGTCCTCGACGACGTGCTCCGCGACGTTGGTAAACGGCTTGCAGGTGCCGAGCAGGACGGAGGTCGTTCGGTTGAAGCGCGGGTACGATCAGCTGCCGCGTTGCTCATTGCGCTCGGGTCAGAGATTGACGTCGAAAAGACTCGGGAGGGATTTCGCCTCCAGGGATATGCGTGTCCGCTTTCAGCCGCGGTCCGCGTTCAGCCGAATGCGTGTCACGCCGTCGAAGAGTTGGTTGCCAGCATTGTTGGCGTTCCCGTTCGGGAATGCTGCGATCGCGTGGGCAATGCGCGGTGCCGCTTCGACGTGCTCAGCCGGTCCGCCTAAGAGACATTTCGTCATGTACTCGACCTGCCTGTTCTGCCAGCAAGCACTCGGAAGGAACGAAGCGGTCGAGCACTTTCCCGTTGGTCGGCGTCTCGCGTTCGACGCGGCGAAGGGCAGGCTGTGGGTCGTCTGTCGCAAGTGCGAACGGTGGAATCTTACGCCGCTCGAGGAGCGCTGGGAGGCGATCGAGGAATGTGAGCGCGCATTTCGCGCGACGAAGCTACGCGTATCGACAGAACACATCGGGCTCGCGCGACTGAAGGAAGGGATGGAGCTCGTACGCATTGGCGAACCGCAACGGCCGGAGATGGCGGCGTGGCGCTATGGCGATCAGTTCGGGCGGCGCAAGCGCCGGCACATGGCTTTGGTTGGCGGCGCGACCGCCGTTGTCGGTGGAGTCGTGTTGTTCGGACCGATACTCGGTCTCATCGGTGTGGGGGCGCTCACGCCCACGGTTCAGTTGATAAGCACCGGGCAACATCTCTACGCTACACGCAAGCTGATCCGCATTCCCACATCGAATGGCGAGACGCGAAAGATTCGCCTCAGCGAATTGCCGAAAACGCAGTTATACGCCGACGGCGACGACATCATGCTGCGTGTGACGGCCATCCGCACAGGACCATCTCCCACGTGGTGGAAGTACGACAGGGGTCGCGACGAAATCGACCTCACTGGCGATGATGCGATTCGCGCCACCGCCGCTCTCCTCCCGATGGTGAATCGAAGCGGTGGCGATTCTCGCGAAGTGAAGCGAGCCGTACGTATTCTCGAGGAAACCGCAGATCCACGGCGTCTCTTTCAACGCGCGGTCCGAGAGATCGAGACGCGCGACCGGAGCTGGTTGGCCGTGCGATCAACCAACCTGCTCAGGATGTTGCCTGCCGCGGGTCGGCTCGCACTCGAGATGGCGACGCACGAGGAGTCTGAACGCCGGGCGCTCGAAGGAGAGCTTCATGTTCTCGAAGCGGCGTGGAAAGACGCCGAGGAAATTGCCTCGATCGCCGACGACATGTTCCTCCCGCCATCTGTCGAGGAGGATCTGGCACGCCTGAAAAATCAGCGCGACCAATAGCCTTACGCGAACCTGTCCTGCGCAACGCGCGTAATCAACTCGGCAGCGCCGTCCAGACCCAACCACGCCGTGTTTACACAGAGGTGGTAGTTTGCCAGGTCGTGCCACGCGCGCTTCCAGTGCCGCTTCACGTACTCTTCGCGCTGCGCATTCATGTCGAGCACCTTCTTGCGCGCATCCTCCGGCTTGACGCCGAGGTTCGTGACCGCGTATGCGGTGAGTGCTTCGAGCGGCGCGTAGCAGAAGACATGCAGTGCATCACTCCGCGTCGCGAGTAAACACTGCGCACCGCGTCCGACGATGACAGCCGGCCCCGCCTGAACCGCTTCCTGCATTACCCGCCCCGTTACCTCGACGATCCGCTCCTCACTCGGCGATAGCGACGTCGTTCCCACGGTCGGCATCATTTCGGGCGCGGAGAGCGAGATAGCCGACGCGATGCGTTCAGCGAGCGACGGAAGACGCTCTTCCCGCGCGGAGACTTCGGCCGGCGAAATGCCCAACCGCGCTGCGACCTCGTCGACCACAGCGTTGTCGTACAGGTGCCACTCCAGCGCACGCGCGACGCGTTCGGCCACTTCCGATCCGCCGGACCCATACTGTCGCGAGATCGTGACGATCGGCATTAGGGTCTGTGCGCGTCGAGCGTACGAACTCTCACTTGTTCGACGACGTCGAATCCAAGTGCCGACCATGCGCCCTCCGCAGACTCACTGCCGGCAACGTTGTGCAGGCGCATTTGATCCAGGCCGCGCTCACGTGCCCATTTGTCGGCAGCACGTAACAACGCGCGCAATACACCCTGGCGCCGTGCTTCCGGACGCACGTAGACGGACGACACATAGACGTAACGTGCGGGATCGAGCAGTGGCGAGCCAATGGATTCCACACAACGCAGGATTCCTGCGACAACCCCCTCGCGCTCAGCGAGGAAGATCGACTCGGTGGGGGAGCGGAGCTGGTTTGCGAACAGCTCACGCGCGCGTGTGGCGACGTCAGGACGCAACCGCCCGTAAATCGGGTGATCCTTGTGCTCCCGCAGCAACGCGAGGCGGAGTTCCATCACCGCGTCGAGATCGCGACCGGTTGCCTCGCGCACCGCGATACAGCTCGTGCGCGAGCCGGCGACGTCCGCCGTAAACGGCTCCGGCTGCGCGTTTGGAGCCATCGTGTCAGGCCGAAAGCCCGCCTCCAAAGAAGTCCTCGTTAGGACGACGACGCCGGCGTTCTGGTTCAGCGCGTCCATACAGGCCGCCGTCCGAACGCGAAATCTTCTTCCGAGCGACGAGCGCCTCGAGCACGAGCTCGCAGGCGGCGACCGTCTGCGGCGCATCGCCTTCGGCTGCAAGGCCCACGTGTCGCACGAGTTCGATGAGCCCGGGCACTGAGGCGAATGCCGCCTGCATCGCCTCTGCGCGCTCGTCTTCCGTCACTTGCAAGGCGCCCCCTTCATCGAACCAGATGACGACGTCGTCGGTATTCACGCCGCCCGCTCGCTCGCTGAACGTGGCGTCCGCCGCGCGACGAATCAGCTCGCGCGCGATAGCATGGCCGCCAACGAGCTCGCCTTCGTACTCGAGCTCGATCTTGCCGGTGATGGCTGGCTGCGCCGCATACACGTCTGAGATACGCGGCACGATTTCTTCCTCGCCCGTGACGATGGCGCGGCGCTCCGAGTTGGAAACGGCATTCTCCATGACGCTGATCGGCATCCGTTGCGAAACAC
>JBDTMO010000378.1:0-5776 GCA_039934235.1 bacterium
AGGACGTCATTCGTGTGCTCGGGCAAGAAGTCCCGTTACGCGCCCATGTCGAAGTCCTCAACGGGTACAGTGCGCACGGAGATCGGACGGAACTCTCGGCATGGCTGGACGCGGTTCGCCAATCGTCGCCGCACCTTTCGCAAGTCTGCCTCGTTCATGGCGAGCCCGCGGCGCAGGATGCATTCTCCGCTCGGCTCCGTGCCAACCACTATGCTGTAATCTGTCCCGAAGCCGGTGATACGGTGACCGTCGGTGGAGGTTGACCGACGGTGAACGCGGGTCAATCGGTCGTTGCGCTCGCCTGGCGTAAAGGCTTCCGCACCGCGTCTTCGGCGCGGTCGCGAACGCCTCGCATCATGCCGCGTTGCATGATGAAGTGCGCAGGCTCGAAGACGAACACGTTCAACGGGCCTGCCACGACGCCAAGCAGCGATGGCGTCCCGGGCCCTCGCGTCCGAACGAAAAGGCGCGATGTCGCGGAATCCACCGGCACCACGACGAAGGCACCCCAGTTCTCGAGCACGAGCGCGCGGCCAGGAACAACCTGCAGTACGCGCCATCCGAGGTTGGGAAAACGTCCACCCAGATAGTCGCGCTGCGTGGCGCGCACGAGATCTCCGGTCTCCGTACGCTGCCATTCGGGATGAATGCGATCCGCATTCCTGATGTCGTCGCCAACCAGGCGCTCGAGCCAATCGTAGCTGTAAAAGCCACCGCGATCCTGTCCAATTTGCGCCAGCCATGGCCACACCGAGTCGGCGGGGGCGTTGATCGTGATGCCATGATCCACCCGATATCGCGCGCCTTCCGCGAGCTCGTCACCCGGCAATGGCGCTTTACGCTCCGCCGCAGTCGTGCCCCAGCGAACGTACACCGGCCGGAAGGCTATCACGCCAGCCGCGTAGATGAACAGCAGCGCACCCATTCCCCACACGAAGCGATGCCAGATGCCGTGGCCAATTCCATCGGCGCCGACTGCTTCCACCACGTCGACGGCGGCATCGACGCGCGGCTGCGCCCATTCCAGCACGACGACGAGGAGCAGGATGTCGACCACGACGCCGGCCGAGCCCACGAGATCGCGCATCAATAGAAGGAGCACCGTGGAGGCCACTGTGCCAACGACCATGAGCTGCTTCCAATAGTGGCGCATCACCGGCACGCGCAGCACCCCGAGCCCCGCGGCGAGATAGCCGAGCAGTGCAACACTCCACAGGAGCTCGATCAGCCAGCCCGGTCCGGCGTTCGCGGCGAAGACGGCGACATTCGCGTGCGCGAGTGCATGAATGATGACGATGATGCCAACGGCGATGCGGCGCATGGTGAATTCTCCGAGGTCATGTCCGGCGCGACGCGCCCTTGGCGCTCGACGACGAACGACCGGACATCGAGTCGATGAAGATTCCGAATACGATCGACCGGAACGGCACGGGATCGCGCACCGTTTCCATTTCCGGAATGAGTTGTCTCAGCAGGTCCATTCCTTTCTGCCAGCGAACGAAGGCCGGGCCCTGCGCTGGCTCCATGGCGTGTACGGTTCCGTGCACCACCACACTTTGCCAGTCGAACACGCCCTCCACTTCGTCCACCTCGAGTGCAACCCACGGGCTATGGCGGAGCGTCGTCATCTTTGCGCCATGCGACGTGCGCGCATACAGCCATCCGTCAGCGTACACGTAGTGGATTGGCGTAATGTCAACGCGGTCGTGGAACGAGAACGCCAGACGGCCCACCACGCCGCGTTTTATCATCGCGAGGCAGGCTGCGGGCCGCAGCGTGCGAATGACAGGACCGACAGCAGCGCGCGGGCGAATCGCTGGTGTGCGCGCCCGGGCAGATGATCTCGTTCCGGCATCGATACGCTTGCGTGGCTGTGCCATGAGGTGCCTCCCAATGAAAGCAGTCGTCATTTCCGCGACGGCGCCTTGTTCATCGACTCTCTGCGTCCGCGTTCGACGAGATCACTCCAGAGAAACGCCGCTCCGAACGCTATCCAGAGCCAAGCCTGAATCCAATGATGCGCCTTGAGCGCATCGAGGAGCGCGATGCCGAAGAACAGCATGAAGATCGTCATGATCGACTCCCGTTAAAGCAATGCCGGTGTCCCCAATGCCGGCGTCCCCAATGCCGGCGTCGCCACAGCCCTCGCATGCCGGCGCGCCCGGCGTCCTGTCATTTCGCTCACACAAATCCCGAAAAGAATGTTCCGGTGCGGCACCGGATCCTCCGGCGAGAACGCGTCGGGAATCATCGCCCCAACACTCGCCAGTGCTCGCGCATAGACGTCCGGCGAGCCCCACTCGGGATCGAGCAGATGAAACGCGCCGCGCGCCACGACGCTGATCCACTCGAACGGATTCGAGACCTCATCGACCTCGAACGCGCACCAGGGATTCTGGGATAACGCCGACAGCTTGGTGCCGACACTCGTGCGTCCCATGATCCAGCCGTTGTCATAGCTGTAGCTGATCGGCTGGATTTCGATGTCGCCATGCAGCGAGTACGCAATGCGTCCCGTGTGGTTTCGCGCGAGGAACGCGCGGAGCTCGTAATCACTGAGCTCCATAATTTCGGTCGTTGTCATGGCAGCCCTCTCGGTAGCTGTAGTCACCGCGGAAAGTCACGACGCAAGATCGGACGCCGGGCGCCGCCAGAATGTCGGGCGAAGAATTGAAGTTTCTGAAGAAGGTGCCTACATGGGACGGGGACTATTCCTGACAGAAAGCCAGGCGGCCGACGACGATCGTGCCTCCATGCATCCCCAGTCTGCCCTCCGCCGAATTCGTCGGCTGGCGTTCATTGCGCCATTGCTGCTCTGGCTCGCCAGCGCAACAGCAGGCGCACAGGCAACCGGCGTGCTCCCGTTCGCGCCCGGTGAGCGATTCGAGTTCGCTGGCCGTGTGCACGTTGGCGTTTCGGGAAAGGGAAGCATTTGGGTTGACGGACCGACCGAGCGCCGAGGCACGCTGACCTGGACGTTGCACTCGGAAATGGTGGGACGGCTCGGATTCCTGCGCGCGAGCGACAAATCCGAATCCTGGTTGGATCCCGTCCGATTCACGTCGCTTCGCTACACCACGCGCGAACGGCATCTGCTCGTCCGCTATGATGACGCGGTTGAAATTTTTGCGGACGAAAAGCGTTGGCTCGCTGAAAACGGCGCCAGCGGAACCATCGATGAAGCCGCGCCGCTCGACGAGCTCTCGTTTCTGTTCTATCTCCGCACACTGCCCCTTACAACGGTCGGCGCGCAAACCGTCGCTCGACACTACGACAGCTCGCGCAATCCGACGCTAGTCACCGTCATCGGACGCGAAGACGTCGAGGTCGAAGCAGGAAGGTTTCACGCCGTGATCGTCGAGATGCGCGTGCGCGACCCGCGGCGGTACAAGGGTGAAGGCATCATCCGCATCGCCATGTCCGACGACGAGCGACGCCTGCTGCTCCGTCTGGAAAGCGAGATGCCCGGCGCCGGCAAGGCGACACTCGGTCTCGTGTCGTATTCCGGAACGCGTTGCGCCTGCACCGCATCGGTGCGCTAAAGCCCGACGTCGTCGCGGCCGGTCGTGCGGACACCGCTCGGCGAAGCGGGAAACTCCCCACACGACCGCCGCAGAAATCCCGGAAAGGTTCCCCAGAACTCCCGGCGTCCACAAAAACGGGTTGGACCTATTCTCCCATGCAAGACGGCGTTGGAGCCGTCCACAACAGACAGAGAGAAAGCAAATGCGCCTCAATATCACTCACGCCTTCGCCGCGGTCCTCGTACTGACGCCGATTCGCGTCCCAGGCGAGCTTTTGGTCCCGCAGGCAGAAAGCCGCATCTGGGTCGAAGGTACATCGACGATCAAGAGCTTCAAGTGCTCCGCCGCCGACTTCGCACTCACCGTCAACGCCGACGCCGGCGCAGTGCCCGCCGTGCTGGCCGGACAAAAGGCCGTAAAGTCAGTCGCACTCACGTTGCCTGCCGCCAAGCTCGATTGCGGCAACGGCACGATGAACGACCACATGCGCAACGCGCTCAAGGTCGAGAAGGTCCCGACCATCCAGTTCACGCTCTCCGGCTATGACGTGGCGAAAGCAGCCACCGGCGTCGAAGGCGTAGTCCACGGCACGTTGGCACTCGGCGGTGCAGAACATCCCGTCGATATCACGGCAGTCGCCACCGATGCCGGCAACGGCGCGCTTCGTGTCGCCGGCAGCTACGAACTCGCGCTGAGCGCCTTCGACCTCAAGGCGCCAAGCCTCATGTTCGGTCGCATCAAGGTCGGCGACAAGGTGCAGGTGAAGTTCGACCTCATTCTCAAGAATTGATCACGACGCTCGCATCTCACCATACAGGGACACTACGGCCATGACATACGCTCGCCATCACCTCATCGCCGCGGCTGCATTGCTCGCCGCCGCCCCCCTCTTCGCACAGTCGCCCTCCGCTTCGGCGTCACCCGTGCGCGCTACCGTCGCTGCCGAGAGCACGACCGTCGCCAAGGCAAAGACGCCCCTGACGTACGAGGACTCGGTCCGCATCGCCAAGGCCAAGAAGCAGCAGCTGCTCTATCGCCAGATCGATCTACAACACGTCCGCCCCGCCGATCAGCGTGGCCTCAACGTGTTCGAATCACCGAAGGACGACAGCATTCCATTTGACGGCATGAAGCTCGCTTGGGGCGGCGCGTTCACACAGCAGTTCCAGGGCCTTGGCCACGAGAATACGGCAGCGGCGAACGTCGTCGGTGGCGTGAACGCCAATCAGCTGATCGTCATGGGACACGGCTTCAATAACGCCGTCGCCAACCTGAACCTCGGTGTGCAGCTGGCGCAGGGCATTCGCCTGAACGTCACGACGTATGCGTCGGCGCGGCATCACCAGGAGACGTGGGTCAAGGACGGCTACATCCTGATGGATGCCTCCCCGATCGACAACGACTACCTGAACCTCGCGATGCAGTTTCTGACCATCAAGGCAGGACACTTCGAGGTCAACTACGGCGACCAGCATTTCCGCCGCAGTGACAACGGCAACACGATCTTCAATCCGTTCGTCGGCAACCTGTTGATGGATGCCTTTACCACCGAGATCGGTGGCGAAGTGGACTTCCGCCTCAACGGCTTCCTGGCCATGGGCGGCATGACCGCTGGCGAAGTACACGGTCAGTTGACCGCCGCAGACAAGCGCGCGCCCTCCTACCTCGGCAAGCTGGGTTACGACAAGGAGTTCGCTCCCGCACGTCGCGTTCGCCTTACAGGTTCCATCTATCGCACCGCACACTCTGCAAGCAACACGCTGTACAGTGGTGATCGTGGCGGTTCGCGCTACTACGACGTGCTCGAGAACTCCGCGTCGACAGAGACCGCCAATGCGTGGTCGGGCAATGTCCGCCCCGGCATGAGCGACAACCTCACGGCAATCGTCATCAACCCGTTCGTCAAGATCGGTGGCATCGAGATCTTTGGAAACATCGAGCAGGCAACAGGCAAGGCCTCGACCGAGTTGGCGAACCGCACGTGGAAGCAGAACGCTGGCGAAATCCTGTATCGCTTCGCCCCGCGTGAGCAGCTGTACGTTGGCGCACGCTACAACACGACCAACGGCGGGCTGGTTGGCGTCGCGAAGGAAGTGTCGGTCGATCGCACCCAGTTGGCGGCTGGCTGGTTCATCACCCCCGCCCTGCTGACCAAGATCGAGTGGGTCACGCAGCAGTACAACGACTTCCCGACGAACGACATCCGGGCCGGAAACACATTACCTTCCGCTTAGGTTTCAGTTCGCTCGGGT
>JBDTMO010000379.1:0-5771 GCA_039934235.1 bacterium
TGGGCGTCATCATCGACAAGGCGCTGCGTAAAGATTCCACTGACCGTTATCCCACAGTGGCGTCGTTCGGCGACGACTTGCGACACTGGCTTCGCCACGAACCGGTGAGCGCGCGTCCGCAGTACTTGAGCTACCGCGCGGGAAAGTTTGTACGGCGCAATCGCGCCGCCATGGTCAGCGTCGCAGCGGGAGTTCTGCTGATGGGAGTCTACATCGCGACGGTGATTGCGGATCGCGCGCATGTCCGTAACGCACTCGCAGAGGCGACGACGAGCGCACGCAAGGCAGAGCAGGTCACTGACTTCACCGTCGGTCTCTTCGAATCGAGCGACGAACATCGTGCACTCAACGACACGGTGAGTGCGCGCGCGTTGCTGGCGTACGGTGTCTCGCGCGCACACGAGCTTGCGGGCCAGCCCGTGATCGAGGCGCAGATGCTCGACCTCATCGGTCGCATCCGTACCCAGATTGGCGACTATGACGGAGCGCGTTCCGTACTCGATGAGGCATTGGCCATTCGCGAGCGCGAGCTGGGTGAGCAACATCCGGACGTCGCCACGAGCTTGCTGAGCCTCGCCGCGCTCATGGACGCGAGCAACGGCCGGGACAGCGCGGCCGCGCCGGTCCTGGAGCGCGCCGTTGCAATCCGAACGCGCCTGTTCGGCGAGCTGGATCCGCGTACCACAGACGCCCTGTACATGCTCGCGACGGCGCTGCACACGTCGGGAAGCTTTCGCACCGCGCGGCCGCTCTTCGAAAAGTGGCTCGCCGACATCCAGCGTCAGCCACCGCAGTTGACTCCAGCGCGAGCAGGTCAACTCTCGGACATGAGCCACGTGTTCGAGTTCAGTCGTCAATACCAACGCGCGGAACAACTCTCGCGCCAGGCGCTCGCGCTGTATCAAGCGCTGTATGGCGCGCGCGATGCCCGCGTCGCAAAGGCGCTGGAGCAACTGGGTGGCATTCTCTCGGATGAGAACAGGGAGGCCGAGGCAGACCCGATTCTTCGAGAGGCCGTGGCGCTGATGCGCGAGAACTTTCCCAACGGACACATGGAACTGGGCAACGCACTTCGCACCCTTGGCTATCACCTCAACACCACGAAGCAATGGGATGAGGCAGAGCTGGTATGGCGCGAGGCGCTCGACGTCTATCGGCGCACCGAGGGCGCAGACCGCCTCGGTTCCACCAATGCGGCCGCGAACCTTGGCTTCGTGCAGCTGTGGCAAAACAAATACGCCGCTGCGGAGACGACGCTGCGCGCTGCGCTACGCGATGGCAAGTCAATCCAGCCCGTGCCAAATCCGGTCATGGTGCGCGCACATGCATTTCTCGGTGAAGCGCTCCGCGCGCAGGGACGACTCGCGGAGGCGGAACCGCTCTTGCTCGACGGATATAACGGTCCGTCGCTCGCGCCGTGGCTGCACGTGTACGCGGGGCGATCGCTGGTGAAGCTGTACGAAGCCGAAGGTCGGCTGGATGAGGCGGCCAAGTATCGAGCAGCGCCCGCGACGCGTTGACGGCTACTCTGACGACGACACGCTGCCGTCGCCAAGAAGCGCGTGACGGAGCAGCAACCGCGCCTTCCGCCAGTTTCTCTGGACCGTGCGCTCGGACATGCCGTGTAAGGCAGCGATTTCCGTCAGCCCGAATCCGCAGAAAAAATGTAGATCCACCAGTTCTGCGAGCGCCGGCTCCAACTCGGCAAGCTCGTCCAGCGCTTCGGACAACTCGGCGAATTGGATCGTCGCATCGAGCGAGCCCACGAGCTCCGCCGCGCCAAGTGTAATCTCGAATGCACCGCCGCCCCGTTTCTGGGCGCCAGAATGGCGCACGTGATCGATCACGATCGCGCGCATCGCTCGGGCCGCATAGCCCATGAACCGCGCGCGATCGGGGAAGTCGAGCCCGTTGCGGCCGGCGATATCGAGATAGGCTTCGTGCAGGAGCGTCGTTGCGCTCAACGTTACGTCGGACCCATCGCGCCGCAGTTGTTGCTCGGCGAGCCGATGCAACTCGGCGTAGAGTGCGGCGAACAGTTGATCCGAGCCGCGTGTGCTGTTCGCGTCGGCCGCTCGGAATAGAGTCAGAATCTCTTGCTGCACGCGCGTTGCCTCACTCACCGGATGCGCATCGAACCTATTTCGGCGCTGCGCGAAACGCGACGGGGGCTGGGTCGCGATGTTTAGGGAAACCCTCGGACCGGAGGGAGGGTCAAAGGCGGTATCAACCGTGTAGCCATCCCACCAGAGGCTGACCGATGTCTCTTCGTGCAAACCGAATTGCGCTCGTCGCGATTGTCCTGCTCGGTACCTCGTCGCAACTCACCCGCGCGCAGACGGTCGACTCGGTACACAAGTGGTCCATTTTCGCAGGTTCGGACGCGCGCGCCTACCCTACTGATGCGCTCCTCTCAAACTATGAGTTGGGAGGCACCGGGGATTTCCGGCTCGAGGCGTTCCCACTGCCCCTCCGTGCGACGCTCACCTTCGGCCAGCTCGGTCAGGCCCTCGGCGGCAGCGGCATAAAATTCGGCGGCGTTTCGCTGGACGCGATCGGCCGCCCGGTTCCGAAATTTCTTGGCATGCAGCCCTACCTGCTCGGCGGTCTCGGCGTCGCGACTCGCGCGCCATACTCCGGAATCGTGCAGGGTTACTCCGTCGCCGACGCGCCCCAGCCCGCAAGCGTGGGCATGCCCTACCGCGTCGAACGCCACAACTGGGCATTCGTCGAAGTCGGCGGCGGGCTCGAGGTAAGCCGAATGTTCGTCCAATGGAAGGCGACGTCGTCCGTTACATCGCTGTTCGGCATCCGCGCACCGCTCAGCATCGGGATTCGCTTCTAGCCAATTTGTCGTAACCGTGGCCAATGCCGCTTGCGCGCAATGCGCCCAGTGGCTCGATTGGCACAATGCAGAAGCGTGATTCTTCCAGCCACCAGTCGCGCCCACTACCCACACGAGAATTGTGATGCGCCGATTCCCTTTCGTTGCAGTTGTCCTTGCGTTCGCTTCCGTCGCGCGCGCACAGGATCCGGGCGCCGCCCTCAAGGCGTCTGATCAGAAGCACGCAGGCACCGAGAAAATGCACATGCTGTCCCATGTCGTGAGCCATCCAGGCGCATGGAAGGCCGCAGACATCGAACTCGAGCAAGACGCGAATCGTCCGTACGTCTATATCAGCGGATTCGTCAACTTCGACGCGCAGATTTACGACATCAGCAATACCGCTTCACCGAAAAAGATTTTCGATTGGACGATTGAAAATCCTGAGCTCCATCGGGGCATCGGCGCGATGGACGGCAAGTATTTCAAGATTGGCAGCAAGTATTACTACGCGCAGTCGTTTCAGTTCATGCAGGGAAGCCCGGACGCTGACCTGGGCGCCGTCATCTTCGACGTCACGGGACTTCCCGATCCCACCAAGGTGAAAGTCGTCGCGCGCATTCGGTACCCGGCTTCGCCGGGCGGCTTTCACAATACGTTTGCCTACAAGCACTCGGATGGCAGCGTGTTGTACTTCGCCACCATCAACCAGTCCAAGGCACTCATCTACGATCTCACGAAGGTTGTAGGTGGTGCGCCCGAGAACACGTGGCTCATTGGCGACGTTCCGAACCCCACCCCCTTCAAGCAAATCGGTGGCGGTGGCTATCACGATTTCTACGTTGGGTATGATCCCGCCACGAAGCAGGACAAGTTTTACGGCGCGGGGCTAGGCGGCTACTCGGTGTGGGACGTCACGCATCCAGCCGCAGCGAAGCAGGTGTTCACCATCACCAGCCTGGGGATGGACATCGCGCACACTTTTACGCCATCGCCAGACGGCCGCTATGCCGTTACGGAGACGGAGTATCAGTACACGCCGCTTCGTATCTGGGATCTCGCCGATGGGCAAAGCGGCAAGACGCAGAATATCGACCAACCCATCAGCGCGTGGACGGCGGATTGGCGCGACCTCTCGCACAACCATGAAGTGCGTTGGCCGTACGTCTTCGTGTCCGCCTATGAAGACGGACTGCAGATCTTCGACCTCAAGGATCCGAAGCATCCCAAGACCGACGGCGCGTGGTACACGTGCGAATGCGAGCATGAACATGGTTTTGGCGGATCGCCCAACAACGGTTGGCAGAGCACCACGAGCGTCGAGCAAGGGGCGTTTGGTGTCGACGTGCGCAATTCCGACGGACTGATTGTCCTGTCCGATATGCGAAGCGGCCTGTGGCTCTTCAAGATGGACGGCTTCAACGGCTGGAATGGACACGACTACAACATGCCGAACATTTCCAGCGTGCAGGATTGGGATCATGGGCCGGACAAGACGTTCCGGGCAATCGTGCCGTGATTGAACGCTTCAGCCAGTGAACGCCGCGCGGTGGCGTGCGCGCATCGCCATCGCGCACGCCGCGTTCGCGATGTCCGTTGGGGCAGTGGCCGAGGGGCCGTTTGATATCGAATTGCTGAATACACCAACCGCGCCGGCCGCATCGGGGCATGCGCGGTTGGTATTTGCGACGTCTCCGTTTGGAGTCGCGGTAACGGCCGACGGGCGCGCGAGCTACGACGTACAGATTAACCTGGCCAACCTGCCTGCGCCCGCGACGCTTGGCGCATTTTCCACGTACGTCGCGTGGGCTGTCACCACTGATCTCAGTGAGTGGCATAAGCTGGGCGCTGTCACGAACGGAACGAACGTCGTTGGCCAAGCCGACTACAACAAATTCCTGCTCGTCATTTCTGCCGAAGCAAACGCGCAAGCAACCGCGCATGCCGGACCAACCGTGTTGCACGGCACGTCGCCCAGTGGATGGTTGCAATCGTTCCTCAGCCATCCGCTCTTTCGTGGATTGCCGCCGTGACGCGCATGCTGTTCGTGGCGATGTGCGTGTTCGCAGCGCCAGCCGCTGCGCAGCAGCCGTCCCCGCCGCCAAAGACGCAGGGAATGGCGGGAATGATTGGCATGCCGGGCGCGAAGCAGGACACATCCAAGGCGAAAAAGAAAACGCCGGCATCACGAAGCGCGAAGCCACCGATGGTCATGTCCGGTGACCACGCGATGGATGGCATGGAGGGCATGGTCATACCCATGCCGAAGGGCATGCCGATGATTCCCGGTCTCGTCGGCTTGTCGCCGGACGTCACGCCGTTTCTTCCTGGTATTGGCGTCGATCCAAAATCGTTGCCGTTTGCCAAACCGTCGCAAGTGATGCGACTCAACGACGGTGACACGCTCGACCTCACGGCCATGCTGGTCCGTCGTACCATCAAGGGCCATTCGTTCGTGATGTACGCGTTCAACGGACAATCTCCCGGCCCGCTCATTCGCGTGGCACAGAACGCCACCATCACCGTGCGGTTTCACAACCGCATCGACTTGCCGAGTGCTGTGCACTGGCACGGAGTGCGTCTCGACAATCGCTCGGACGGCGTGCCGGGCGTTACACAGGACGAAGTTGCACCCGGCCGAAACTTCGTGTATTCCGTGCACTTTCCGGATGCCGGGCTGTATTGGTATCACCCCCATGTGCGCGAAGACGTTCAGCAGGCCATGGGCTTGTTCGGCAACATGCGCGTCGATCCGCCGGAGACCAACTACTATTCGCCCGTCAATCGCGAGCAGGTGATGCTGCTCAGCGACCTGCTCGTCAATGGCGACACGCTCATCACATTCGGCAAGGAGAGTCCCAACTACGTGCTCATGGGCCGAGTGGGAAACGTGTTGCTCGTGAATGGAGAGCCGCGTTACACGACGCGCGTCAAGAAGGGTGATGTG
>JBDTMO010000380.1:0-5735 GCA_039934235.1 bacterium
GTTGCCAATGACGCCGCCCAGGATGCCGCCGGCGGCCGCGCCGATGAGTCCACCCTTGACCTTGTCCCGGCTCGTTGCCGCACCAATGATGGCGCCTGCTGCCGCGCCGATGGCCGCGTCACGCTTGGTGTTCTTGTCCGTTACCGTGCGCGGCTCGGAAGCCGCCACAGATTCGCCGCTCGAAGTGCTCCGGCGCGTCGTACTCGCGCGACGCGCGGTCGACTGCGGAGCCGGCGCCGCCGACCGAAGCGCGGCCGCTGATGCAGCGCGCGTCCGCTCTGCGGCCGTGATAGAATCGAGCGTCGCCGTTTGCCGGGCCTGCGCCGCCAATGTGAGGTCATTGCTCAATGCGGCGTCGGCCGCCTTGTCTTTGCTGCATGCTGCGGCCAGTATCAGCGCGGGCACGAGTAGTACGGTCTTGATGGACTTGTTCAATTGAACCTCCTGAAATGATCGGCGAAGCGCCGAGATACGTTCATACACTTACAAGGCAGGGGCCGTGCCACGTACCGAGGTCAGCGGCAAGAAAAGCCCCTAGGTGAGTTGCATCACAAAGACACTGTGTCCCAAGAGCGCTGCGTGGCGTACTTGAATGCCAGTCGTCATCGTCGTGTCCGCCGGCCGACGTAGGTCAGCCGCATATCATCCCTCCCGCGGAGCAAGCTGATGAGCCTTTTTGCCAGGCGTCCCAGCGCAACATCCAACCCGACCGGCAGCGGCTATTCGCTGATCGACAGCCAACTCACCATGACGGGCGACATCGACACGTCAGGGTCATTGCGCATCGACGGCAAGCTGAATGGAACGATCCGCCGAGCTGACACTGTAGTCCTCGGCGTTGGTGCAAGCATGATGGGCGATGTCCATGCCCGCGAAGTCATCGTCGGCGGCGCGATCACGGGCAACATTCACGCGACCGAGCGTGTCGAGCTTCAGACGACGGCCATTGTGATTGGTAACCTCATTACGCAGGTCGCGCTGGTGCAGGAAGGCGGCGTGGTAAATGGGCGAGTGGAGATGCAACCGCCCGCCACTACTCCCTCCGAGCGCAAGACAGCCGACGGCGCCGACGTTAGCGTCGCGTCGCCCCGCTAATCGTGTCGCTTCCAAAACCGAACCCTCGCGAATCCACCCCGGTCGTACCAATTGGCGGATACTCGCCAACGGCTCAATCTGGCGTGATACCCATTCGGCGGACGCCTCCCCTGGCACTTCCCGCCATTCCGGCGACGCCTGCTCCCGCAGGTCGCCCGCGCGCACGCAACGTTCCCGTTGCACGCCGTCCGTGGCGCATTCTTCTCGTACCGCCCACGCCTGGCGCGCCCACCCGCGCGTTCGACCTCGCGCGCTGGCAGGCGAGGGTCATGCTGAGCGGCCTCGTGATGCTGCTGTTGCTCGCGGCTGGCGCAGTGACAGCCGTCGTCGTGGCGCTCGAGACGCCCGATGCATTCACGTCGGGCGCCGAAGTCGCCACGCTTCGCGAGCGTCTGGCCTCCGTAGAAGACTCACTGGCGATTGCTCGGGCGGTTCTCGCAGAGTCTGCGAACGTGGCCGTGGATTCCAGCGCGACAACTGCCGCGACGGTGAAGGACGCGCGCCCTGCGCCGGTTCCAGACAAGAAAGGCTCCCTGATCTCCCGGGTCCGCGCTCGCGTACCAGCGGTTTCTCACACGAAGTCGCCGGCGATCATGACGCTCGGTGCCGAAGGATTGCCGGTGATCGGTGCAATCGTGAGTGAGTTCACCACCGCGCGCCGCCATCCCATTCTGCACATCATACGTCCCCATCTCGGCATCGATATCTCGGCGGTGCGTGGCACGCGCGTGGCCGCGCCGGCTGATGGACGCGTCACTCGGGTGGGCCGTCAGTTTGCATTTGGGCTCGTGGTGGAGATCGAGCACTCGGATGGCGTGACCACTCGGTACGCACACCTTCGCTCGGCGCTCGTGAAGCAAGGGCAGCGGGTCGTGCGTGGCGCGGTCATCGCGACAGTGGGGTCAAGTGGCCTCACGACTGGACCGCACCTGCATTATGAGATTGCGATCAACGGAAAGCAGGTGGACCCGTTGAAATTCCGCATCGCGCAACGCAGCGACAGTGCGGCGGTGGACGGCATGCCCGCCACACACGAAGAAGCGGCTGCGCCGGACTCGAGCGGGTCGCGCTAAGCCGCGTGTTGGCCTGGGGAAGTGCAGATCCTTCGACTCGCTCCGCTCGCTCAGGATGACAAAAAGGTCGTCGACTCGCTACGCTCGCTCAAGGATGACAAACTCCGAAGGATGACGCGTACGGCTGGGCGCTAGCAAGCTCGGCTGCCTTGGGTACGGCTCGTGCATTTCGGGTTGAACACGCCAAACCCGGAGTGCCATCGGATGAGCAAGCTGCTGCGCGGGCTAGCCGCAGGATACGGAGCAAAGAGAATGGGCGGGGGCTGTTTCAGCACCGTCCTCATTTTCATTGTGTTGTGGTGGCTTCTGGGCCACTTCGGCATTTTCCGTTAGAGGGCTCATGCCGGCGACGGACGTCGCGGCAAATCGCCGATCGCACAGCGACCGCCGCGAAGGGAGCAGCGATGGAGGGAGGCGGGGCGCGAAGAAGCCCACGTCGGCATTGGTGTACGTCCTCCGTTCCGTGGCGCTCATTGTCGTGCTGCTGGTGGTCATCGTCTACACGGTCGCCAATACGCGTCCGATTTACTCGACGAGCGGGACGCTGGGCGACGCGCTCCGGAAACGTGCGCCTGGCGTGGCGGCAGCAATCGCTCCGGGCGACAGCTCGCACGTCGACCAACTCATGGCCTCGACGAAGTTCCGGGAAGAGAAGCAGAACTTCTACGAGGACATCATGCGGTTGAAGCAGGTGGACTCGGCGCGGGCCGACTCCATTGCGCAGTTCGCGGTGCGCGAGGCGTACATTCGCGGAATCTCGCCCGCCATCATTTTCGGCGTCATGCTCACCGAGAACGCCAAGTTCATCTCCAAGGCGACGTCGAACGTGGGCGCGGTGGGATTGATGCAGGTGTATCCGAAGATCTGGGCAACGAAGGAGATGTCCGCGTTGCTGGGCAAGGACATCGTCAACGATTCGACCAACGTGAAGTACGGCGTGTTCATTCTCAGCCAGTACTTTCGGCCCAAGACGAAGACCGGCGAGACCAGGGAACGCGACTGGCAGACCGCGTTGCTGCGATACAATGGGTGCGTCAAGGGCACGAACACGCCGCGCTGCCACAGGTACCCGAACAAGGTTCAGAAATTCGTGGAGGGGTCGGCGAAGTCGATTTGCGACGGCCGCGGCTTTTACGAGTGTATTGCCAAGCCGTTTGTGGCCGGACTGTTCGGTTCCACGAATGGGACGGAAGCGCCAGCCAAGACGGCTACCGTTTCTACCGGTTCTGTAGCTGCTCCGCTCGCGCAACCGGCGCCCGCGCCTGCAACTGCGCCCAAAGTCATCGCACCGGTGCCGGCGCCGCCGCGCGCCGAACCGGAAAAGGCGTCGTCAGCCACGGTCTCGGTAGCGAAGGCGCCTCCCAAGGAGGAATCACCGAAGACGGCGACTCCGAAAAAGGCAGTCGCGAAGAAAGTCGCCGCGAAGAAAAAAGCTGCGGAGCCGCGAGAGACGGCGGCGAAAAAACTGATGTTGCCCAAGGTGCCAACAATCAACGTCGTCATCCCACCGGCTTGAGGCGCGAGCGATCAGGCGTGCAATGCCTCGTGGGCCGCGCACTCACTTTCCAGCTGGAGTGTGACGTGCGTGATGCCGAAGTCCTCGCGTAACCGTTCGCACAAGGCCGGCAGCACATCACGATCCGGGCGCGAGCCATCCACGGCAACGTGGGCCGAGAGGGAAATGCGGCCGCTGGTGATCGACCAGATGTGAAGGTCGTGCACTGCCTCGACACCCGGCACACTTGCCAGCACGTCGCGCACCCGATCGGGCTCGATGCCGCTGGGCGTGCCTTCCATGAGCACGTCGACACTTTCGCCGAGCAGTGCCCAGGCCGACCAACAGACGAGCAACGCAATTGCGACGGACGCCGCCGGATCGGCCCAGAGCCAGCCGAGGTACGCGACCGCCGCGCCGGCCGCGACGGTACCGATGTTACCAAGCGCATCGGTGGCGACATGAAGCCACGCTCCGCGGATGTTGAGGTTCGCGTGGCGCCCGCCGCTCAACACCCACATGCCGGCGATGTTGATGAGGAACCCACCGGCAGCGATGGCCATGACCATCCTTCCGTGAACCTCCGGGGGCGATTGCAGCCGACGATAGGCCTCGATGCAGACCCAGACGGAAATCGCGATGAGCGTTGCAGCGTTAGCCAACGCGGCGAGGATTTCGGTGCGATGGTAGCCGTACGAGCGCGCGGACGTCGCCGGTTTACGTGAGATCCATACAGCGAACAGGCTCAGTCCGAGTGCGGCGACGTCGGACAGCATGTGGCCGGCGTCTGCAATGAGCGCCAGCGAATGCGACATGTACCCACCGATCGCCTCGGCGAGCATGTATGCCGCGGTAAGCAGCAGCACGACCACGAGGCGCTTGGCATTGTTGCCATCGTCTGCGTGACCGTGGTGCGGATGACCGGGGCCGTGCGAGTGGCCGTGATGATGATGGTGCCCCATAGCGACAAATTTAGTATGGGAATCGGTTGCCGTCCGCGTCGCTCCTGCAGACAATTGTAGCACAACAGTTTCGAGTCGCGTCTTCACCACGCCGCCAATGCCGACCAACGCGCCAACTTCTGCCCCCGAGCTGTTGTATCTCGTCCATTCGGACCCTGACGAACTCGAGGAAGCGTTGCAGGGAATGCGGTCGGCGGACATTGCGGAGGCTCTCCGCGACCTGCCGTCAGACGCGGCGGCAAAGGTGATGGCGGCGCTGCCGTTTGCGACGGCCGTCC
This sequence comes from bacterium, assembly GCA_039934235.1. Classification (GTDB taxonomy): domain Bacteria; phylum Gemmatimonadota; class Gemmatimonadetes; order Gemmatimonadales; family Gemmatimonadaceae; genus AG11. The sequence goes on from JBDTMO010000380.1 coordinate 4,904, forward strand.
AGGTTTTTGATGATCCCGAGCTGACGAATCATCGCCACGATATTGTCGCGCGCATGGACGAGGGCGCGGCGGTGGCGCTGATCGAAGCCATGTCGGCCGACAGCCAAGCCGATCTGTTTCGCGAGCTCGATGCACCGCACCGCGAGCGGTTATTGAAGCGGCTCAGCCTGGCGACGCGCGATGCGCTGGCTGGGCTGCTCACGTTTGATCCGCACACGGCCGGCGGCATCATGACGACGGAATTCATGTCGCTGCCGTCGAACTGGACCGCGGACGCGGCGCTGGCGTATGTGCGCGAAGTCGGGCGAGCGAAGGAGACGATTTACGCGATCTATCTCCTCGACGCCACGACCGGTGTGCTGACCAACACCATCTCGCTGCGAGAGCTCATGCTCGCGGATCCGGCGCACGTGGTCGCTGACATTGCAGACAAGCGCAATCCGATCACGGTGCGAGTGGACACGGATCGCGAGGATGTGGCACGCGTCATCTCGAAGTACAACCTGCTGGCCGTTCCCGTGGTGAATGGTGAGCGCCGAGTGCTCGGGATTGTCACCGTGGACGACGTGATCGATGCGATCGTGCGCGAGCAGACTGAAGACGCGCAGAAATTCGGCGGTATGGAAGCCCTGGATGCGCCGTACATGGAGATGAGTTTTGGCGCGATGGTCAAGAAGCGGGCGGGTTGGCTGTGCGCCCTGTTTCTCTCCGAAATGTTGACGGCGACGGCGATGCAGCACTACGAGCACGAGATCGAGAAGGCGGTGGTGCTGAGCATGTTCATTCCGCTCATCATGAGCTCTGGCGGCAACTCGGGGTCGCAGGCGACGTC
>JBDTMO010000381.1:0-5730 GCA_039934235.1 bacterium
GACTCTGCGTCGTTCATCGACGCACCGAGTCGCATGTCGCGAATCCTCCTCGCTTTACACAGCATGGCGCCCTTGGTAGGGCGGCCGACCTCCGCCACGATGATCGCCTGATCGTCGTGGCGTCCTTCGCGGGCATTTCCACATTCCACGCAACATGACGCAAACGCAGTCTTCGCTGATATACGTCGTGATCGGCTCGAGTGCACTCGCGCTGGTCTTCGCGATTTTCCTCGCTCGGTGGGTGATGTCCCGCAGTCGCGGAACGCCCGAGATGCAGAAGATCTCCAACGCCATTCAACAAGGTGCCGAGGCATACCTCGCGCGCCAGTACAAGACGATCGGCATGCTGTCGGTGGTCGTGGCTGCGCTGCTCGGTGTGGGGTACGGATTTTTCCGGCACACCACGGCAAACGATCCCGTCCAAGATCCGAAGACGTTCGCGATGTACGTCACCGCGTCCTTCCTGCTGGGCGCACTGAGTTCGGGTGTCGCGGGCTACGTCGGAATGTGGGTGTCTATCCGCACGAATATTCGCGTCGCCGCGGCCGCTATGACGTCGTTGAACGACGCGCTGCAAACTGCGTTGCGTGGTGGTGCGGTATCCGGCTTGTTCACGGTGGCAATGAGCTTGCTTGGCGTTGGCGGGCTGTTCGCGGCGCTTTCCGCGATGGCACCGCAAGGCATGGACGCGAACGAGTGGGCGAAGCGCATTCCGTTCCTGATTGTGGGCTACGGATTCGGCGCATCGTTCGTCGCACTGTTCGCACAACTCGGCGGAGGTATCTACACCAAGGCGGCGGATGTCGGCGCGGACTTGGTGGGTAAGGTCGAAGCTGGTATTCCCGAGGACGACCCGCGCAATCCAGCTGTGATCGCGGATCTTGTCGGCGACAACGTTGGCGATTGCGCCGGTCGCGGCGCGGACCTGTTCGAGAGCACCGCTGCCGAAAACATCGGTGCCATGATTCTCGGCGTGCTGCTCTTCAAGTCATTCGGCGTCAACGGCATTCTCTTCCCGCTCGTCATCATGGCGCTTGGGCTGCTCTGCTCGATCGTCGGTGTGATGGTCGTGAAGACCAAGGAAGACGCCGATCCGATGAAGGCGCTCAACTTCGGCTACTACGTCACCGCTGCGCTTGTGACGGTGATGTTCTTCTTCGCGAGCAGGACGCTGCTGCAGGTTGCTGTCGCGCCGAACGCGTGGATGCACTTCTTCTGGTGCGGCGTGATCGGCATCGCGACGTCGATTGCCTTCGTTTTCATAACACAGTACTACACCGAGTACCGCTATCGTCCCGTGCTCAGCATCGCTGAGGCAAGTCAGACCGGTCCCGCGACGAACATCATTGCGGGTCTCGCGGTCGGCATGGAGTCGACGGTATTGCCGGTCATCACGATTGGTATCGCAATCATTGGCAGCTACTCGCTGGGCCAGACGAGCGGCCTCGTGAACGACGCAGGCGTGGCGATTGGTGGACTGTTCGGGACCGCTGTTGCGACGATGGGCATGCTCGGCACGGCTGGATACATTCTGGCGATGGATGTATTCGGACCCATTACGGACAACGCCGGCGGTATCGTGGAGATGTCCCGCCAGCCGGAGTCAGTTCGTGAGAAGACCGACCGCCTCGATTCCGTGGGCAACACCACCAAGGCGCTCACGAAGGGCTACGCAATCGGATCAGCGGCTTTGGCCGCTTTCCTGTTGTTTTCTGCGTACTTGGATGAAGTGAAGAACCTCACGGGCGAGGCGTTGCACGTCGATCTGTCGAAGCCAGTCGTATTCGTGGCTGGACTGCTTGGCGCCATGCTCGTCTTCTGGTTCTCCTCGCTCGCGATGACCGCAGTGCGAAAGGCAGCGCAATCAGTGATCACCGAAGTGCGGCGCCAGTTCAAGGAGCGCCCAGGCATCATGGAGGGCACTGAGGAGCCGGACTATGCAACGTGCGTCGACATCGTGACGGTTGGTGCGTTGAAGGCGATGGTGCTACCTGGCGCGCTTGTTGTGCTCTTCCCGATTATCGTCGGTATTCTGTTCAAGCGGTTTGGCGGCGCCGGGGAGTTCATGGGTGCGGAGTCGGTGGCAGCGATGTTGATGGTCGCGACGATCACGGGCATTTTGATGGCGGGCTTCCTGAACAACGGCGGCGGCGCCTGGGATAACGCGAAGAAGTACATCGAAACTGGGCATTACGGCGGTAAGCGTTCTGAGGCCCACAAGGCCGCCGTGGTTGGAGATACGGTCGGCGATCCGTTCAAGGATACAGCGGGTCCGTCATTGCACGTGCTCATCAAGCTGCTCAGCACGATCACACTTGTTCTCGCGCCGTTGTTTATCTGAAGCGAATGTCCGAAGGCGAAGGACCTGCACCTGTTGACTCGCTTGTGACGTGCAGGTCCTTCGCGTTGCTCAGGACGACACTAACGCCACCAGAATGAAATCGCTCTTTGCACGAAAGCCGATCGCGGTGATGGAGGAGAGCGCCAACGGCTTGAAGCGAGTGCTCGGCGCCGGCGATCTCATCATGCTCGCGATCGGTGCCGTCATTGGCGCAGGTATTTTTGGGGCGATCGGTACTGCGGCAGCAGGGCAGACGGACGCAGCAGGACATGTGATTCGCAGCGGCGCCGGTCCGGCGCTGGTGTTTTCGTTCCTGCTTCTTGGCGGCGTGTGTGCTCTTGCTGCGCTTTGCTATGCGGAGTTGGCGTCGATGATTCCGCAGGCCGGAAGCGCGTACGCCTACACGTACGCGACGCTCGGCGAAATCGTCGCGTGGATCATTGGCTGGGACCTGATTCTCGAGTACGCTGTTGGCAACGTTGCCGTCGCCATTTCGTGGGGAGATTATTTCAAGACGTTGACCGGCGGCCTGATCAACCTGCCCGTTTGGCTCACCACCGGCTACCGCACGGCGCTCCTCAGCTCCGATCCCAAGATTCACGGCCTTATCGAGTCGTCGCCGCATATCGCGGGGATTCCGATTCTCGTCAATGTTCCTGCGTTCGCGATCGTGATGGCGATCACGTGGTTGTTGCTTCGCGGCGTGCGCGAGAGCGCCCGCGCGAACAACATCATGGTCGTGGTAAAACTCGTCGCACTTGCGCTCTTCATCGGAGCAGGCGTGACGAAGATCAATCCCGTGAACTACCACCCGTTTGCACCAAATGGATTCTCGGGAATTCATCACGGCGCGGCGATCGTCTTCTTTGCGTACATAGGATTCGACGCCATCTCGACTGCGGCCGAGGAGACCAAGAATCCGCAGCGCAACCTGCCGATTGGTATTCTCGGAGGGCTGGCGATCTGCACCATCATCTACATCGCTGTGGGCGCAGTGCTCACGGGCATGGTGAATTACAAGGAACTGGATCCGAGCCTCCACGCGGATCCACTCGCGTACGCGTTGCAGGTCACCGGCATGCAAAGCGCAGCGTGGTTGGTTGCACTCGGCGCTGTGTTCTCGATGACAGCAGTGCTCCTCGTGTTCCAATACGGCCAGCCGCGCATCTTCTACGCGATGGCGCGTGACGGACTGCTTCCCCAGTGGGCGGCGAAGATTCACGAGAAGACGCGTACGCCGTACGTCACCACGATCATCACTGGATTGTTCGTCGCACTCTGGTCGCTCGTTGGCGATGCGGGCGAGACCTATGATCTCACGAACATCGGCACGCTGTTCGCCTTTGCCCTCGTCTGCATCGGTGTGCTTGTCCTGCGGTATACCGAGCCTGAGCGTCCGCGTCCGTTTCGCGTTCCATTTGTCTGGCCAGTGTGTCTCGGTGGAGCGGCGGCGTGTCTCTTCGTGATGAAAGGATTGCCGCCGCAGGCATGGGAGCGTTTTGGTTGGTGGCTCCTCATTGGTCTGGTCATCTATCTCGCGTACGGCTATCGCAATTCTGTATTGCGCCGCGCCGCCAACGCCGCATCCTTACCCCGTTGATCCGATGACCGCTGGAGTCGCACCCTCGGCGGCGCCGACGCCGCCGCGTAAAGGCCCGCGTATTTCGCAGACGCAACAGATTGTCATCGCGATGTTCATCGGCGTCGCCGTTGGCTACATGTTCCCGGACCACGCCGCCAGCGAGAAGGGTTTTCAGGCGACCGATCTGCAGGTACTGTCAACGGTCTTCCTGCGCATGATCAAGTCCATGATCGTGCCGCTGTTGTTCGGAACGTTGGTGGTTGGTATCGCTGGGCATGGCGACGACATGAAGCGTGTCGGCAGGCTGGCCTTCCGCTCCATTCTCTATTTCGAGGTCGTCACGACGATCGCACTGGTCGTCGGCCTGCTGGCGGTGAACATCGTAAAGCCAGGCGTTGGCGTGAACCTCACGACCGCGTCCACGGAGGTGGGCACCGAGCTCGCCAAGACGAAGACGACATTCTCCGGTGTGCTCGAACACACGGTGCCACAGAGTTTCTTCGAGGCCGCCTCGAAGAACGAGGTCCTGCAGATCGTCTTTTTCGCCATCATCTTCGCGGTCGCGTTGTCGAAGGTGCAGGGCCCCGCGAAGACATTCATGCTTTCGTTCTGCGAGAGCCTCAGCGAAGTGATGTTCAAGTTCGTGGGCATCGTGATGGGGTTTGCGCCGCTTGGTATCGGTGCGGCCATTGCGGTCACGGTGGGCAAGAGCGGGCTGGGTGTGCTGCGGAACCTTGGCGTGCTCGTGCTCACGCTCTATGGAGCACTGATCGTCTTTGTGCTGTTCGTGCTCCTGCCGGTCGCGATTGCCTTCAAGGTGCCCATCCGTCGATTCTGGCAAGCGACGAAGGAACCTTGGCTCCTGGCATTCACCACAGCGTCGTCGGAAGCGGCGTTGCCATTGGCGCTGCAGAACATGGAGAAGCTGGGCGTGCCGCGGCGCATCGTTTCGTTCGTGCTGCCAACGGGCTATTCGTTCAACCTGGACGGTAGCACGCTCTACCTCGCGCTGGCGTCAGTGTTCGTCGCTCAGGCGGCCGGTATCGACATGCCGCTGTCAACACAAATTCTGATGATGCTGACGCTGATGCTGACGAGCAAAGGCGTCGCGGCTGTACCACGCGCATCGCTTGTCATTCTATCAGGAGCGCTCGCGCAATTCGGTCTGCCGTTGCAGGGCGTGGCGGTGATTCTCGGAGTCGACGCGCTGATGGACATGGCGCGGACGTCCATCAATCTTGTTGGCAACTGCCTCGCCACGGTTGTGATGGCCCGATGGGAGGGCACGTTCGAGCTGTCGGCCGACGATACGCCGATCGCCGATGCGCTCGCCGGCGTTCCGTTGCGTATGCCCGCCGTCGAGCATCCTGATGACGGAAGCGCGCAATCGCGGTTGTAGCAAGAGCGCCTCTGTCGCGCTGAGCTGACGGCGCGGCGAAACCGCGTGGGACACGAGGCGTAAGGACCCGCATGAACACATTCTCGACTGAGTTCCTCGATCTCCAGGCCGCCCTCGCTGGCGAGTATTCGATTCAGCGCGAGCTTGGACGCGGCGGAATGGGCATCGTCTATCTCGCTCGAGATGTCCAGCTGGACCGTGATGTTGCGATCAAAGTGCTTCCTGGGCACCTGTCCGCGCGCCCTGGCCTGCGAGAGCGATTCCTGCGCGAAGCGCGAACCGCCGCGGGCTTATCGCATCCGAACATCGTACCGATCCATCGTGTTGGCGAAGCGCGCGGATTCGTGTTCTTCGTCATGGCATATGTGGCGGGGCAAACGCTCGGAGAACGCCTTCGCGCTGACGGGC
>JBDTMO010000382.1:0-5710 GCA_039934235.1 bacterium
CGGCCGCGAGCGGAATGGCGACGATGTTGTAGCCGGCCGCCCACCAGAGGTTCTGCATCATCTTGCGATACGACGCCTTGCTGAGCGCGATGATCTTCGGCACGTCGCGCGGATCGTTGCGCACCAGCACGATATCGCCCGCCTCGACCGCGACGTCGGTTCCCGCCCCGATCGCTACGCCGACGTTGGCCGTGAGCAGGGCGGGCGCGTCGTTCACTCCATCGCCTACCATCGCGACGCGCCTTCCTTGCGCCTGCAGCGCCTTGATCTTCTCCGCCTTCTGCTCCGGCAACACCTGCGCAAACACCGTGTCGATCTTCAACTCTCGTGCAACCGCATCGGCAACGGCCTGCGCGTCGCCGGTCAGCATCACGACGTCCACGCCGATGGAGTGCAGACGCTGCACTGCCGCGCCGGCCTCCGGGCGAATCGCATCGGCCACCGCGAACGCGGCGAGCGCGCGCTGATTCTCGACGAGATACACCACTCCCTCTCCTCGGCCGGCAGCCGCCTCGACGAAGGTGCGAATTGCCGGAGGCGGCTCGACACCGAGCCTGGTCAACAGATTCGGTCCCCCTGCGGCGAGATGTCGCGACTCTACGGTGGCCTGCGCGCCGAAACCGGGAATCGCCTGGAAGTCGCTCACGGGCGGCAACGTGAGCTTGCGTTCCGTCGCCGTCTTCACGATGGCCTTTGCGACGGAATGCTCGGCATCCTGCTCCAACGCTGCGGCAAGTCGCAGCGCGTCCGCGTCGCTGATGCCCTCCGATACGTGCGTCGCGACGACGCGGTGTTCGCCAAGCGTGAGCGTACCCGTCTTGTCGAAAACGACTGTGGTGACCGTGCGCGCTTCCTCGAGCCCGCGTCGGTCACGGACGAGGAGTCCGTTGCGCGCACCGATCGTGGTGGAGATGGCGACGACGAGTGGCACCGCGAGTCCGAGTGCGTGCGGACACGCGATGACGAGCACGGTGACGACGCGCTCGACGATGAATGAAGTCGGCGCCGAAAGCAGCGTCCACACGATTGCCGTCAGTATCGCCGAACCGAGTGCGACGAAGGTGAGATAGAAGGCCGCGCGGTCGGCCAGTACCTGTGCGCGTGAGCGCGACTGCTGCGCCTGGTCCACAAGCCGCATGATGCCCGCAAGCGCAGTGTTGCTTCCCGTCTTTGTCACTTCGACCCGGAGCGAACCCTCGCCGTTCACCGTGCCGGCAATCACGGTCGCTCCCGCGAGCTTCTCGATGGATCGTGATTCGCCCGTGAGCATCGACTCGTTGACCGAGCTTTTGCCGTCGCGCACGACGCCGTCCGCCGGAATGCTCGCGCCGGGTCGGATGAGCAGCAGGTCGCCTTCGTGCACCTCGGACAGCGGCACCTCGACGGGCTGCCCGTTTGCCAGTCGCGTTGCGGTGTCCGGAAGCAGCTTCGCCAGCTCCTGGAGGGCCCCCTGTGCCTGCGAGATGGAACGCATCTCCATCCAGTGGCCGAGGAGCATGATCGTGACGAGCGACGACAGCTCCCACCAGAGCGACATGCCGTTGAATCCGAACGACACGGCAACGCTGAAGACGAAGGCGACCGTGATGGCGAGCGAGATGAGCGTCATCATGCCCGGCTTCCGGCCCGCGATCTCGCTCCATGCGCCCTTCACGAACACCCAGCCGCCGTAGAAATAGACCGCGGTGCCGAAGATGACGGGGATCCATCGCGCGCCGGGCAGGGCGGGCGGCGCATAGTGCAGCAATTGCGGGAACATCTCGCCCCAGACGAGCGTGGGCAGCGTCAGCAGCAGAGTGATCCAGAACTTGTTTCGGAACATCGCCACGGAGTGGCCAGCGTGCTTGTCGTGCTCCGTGTGCTCGTGCTCCGATGGAGGGCGGCCCACCGTCGCATCGTGGCCGTGGTGCATGTCGTGGGCGGCATGCCCATCGCCGGGCGGCTCCATCGTCGTCACGGGTCGTTGAGGTCGCTTCGCGCTTGAGACCGAGTTGATCGGACGGGCCGCGACACGGCACTGCCTCGATCCGAATCGACGAGCACGTGCAAGTATCAAGCTCGCATACGTCAGGTTCTCAACCCCATGGCGGGTGCGAACTGTTCCGAATGCGTTCACAAAAACACTCGCCCACCCGCCAGGCGACCGTGTGAGGAGACGGTGACGGTGGCAGCCCTGCCACTTCAACGCGCGCGCGTGTGTCAGCGAGCTGACGGTGTCGGGGTAAACCCGCACAACGAGAAGGTCGCCCTCCCGACTGCGCCTCGTGCGCACGCGACGAACATTCACGGAGTGCACCACGGCAAGGCGCATGATCACTTCGGAATTTCAAGGTTCGACGCCGCGCACGAGGCGGGACGCTCAAGCAATACCGATGACGGCACTCGCGATGCGCGGAAGAGCCCGCACGTGTGGAGCAATACATGCATCCGCTATATCAGCAGCGTTCGCTGGAGGACGCGGGGCGATTCCGTCGCGCGGATCTCACCACCTGCCGCTGTTGTGTTCCTCATCCGTGTCGTTGCGGCCCGGAGCGAGTACAGCGAAGCAATCGCGTCGCGGCCCCGACTCGTGATCGGCGTTGGCGCTTCTCGAAAGGCGATTCGATAATGCGCACCACACAGCGACGTGACGAGCGTCGTACGATCGCAGGCTCATGCGCCCGCACACTCGTGGCGCTCGTGCTCGTGTTCGCGAGCCGCACGCTCTGCGCCCAGGACGCCGCAGTCGCCACGCAGCCAAACGGACTCACGCGACTGGGCGAGATGTATGCGCGCGTCCAGCGCGACAATCCCCGGATCGCCGTTGCGCGTGCGCTGATGCGCGCAGCGGAAGCACGCATTCCGGGCGCCACTCGGCCACCGGACCCGCAATTTCAGCTCGGGTTCATGAACTATGCGTTGCCGCGTCTCGCGCCCATGCCGACCCTCGGCATGACGCAGCTTCAGGTCATGCAGATGCTGCCCCTCGGCGGAAAGCTCGCGTTGGCCGGCCGCGTCGCGGGCGCGTACGCCTCGGCATTCAACGAGCGGGCGCTCGACGTGATGTGGGAACAGCGAAGCCAGGCGGCAATGAGCTTTTACGACCTCTATGCGACGGAACGAGCGCTCGACGTCACGCGAGAGACGCTTCGCTTGCTGCAGGACATCGAGAAAACCACGGAAGCGATGTATCGCGTTGGCGATGGCCGCCAGACGGACGTCCTGCGCGCACAGGTCGAGATCGCGAAGATGGCAGCGGACACACTTCGCATGCAGGCAATGCGGACGACGATGGTCGCAAAGCTCAACACGTTTCTGGATCGCGGTGCTGAAGCAGCGATCGGCACGCCGGAACTACCGCGCTTCCCCGATTTGATACCGTCGCGCGGATGGCTGGACTCGATCGCGCACGGTGAGCGGCCGATGATCCGCGCTGGATTGGACGCAGTGCGCGGAGCCGAAGCGTCCTCGAGGCTGACGCAGAAGGAGATCTGGCCCGACCTTCAGGTCGGCGTGCAGTACGCACAGCGCGGCGGCGAAATGGGAACGGAGCGCATGGGAAGCCTGATGCTCGGCGCATCCATCCCGATCTTCGCGCGCGACCGCCAGTTGCGGATGCGTGAAGAGGCGTCGGCGATGCAGCAGATGGCCGAAGCCGATCTCGCCGGCATGCGCAGTGAAACCCGCGGCAGGATCGGCGAGGCCCACGCGAACCTCACGCGCGCGCGGTCGCTCGCCCAGCTCTATCGAACGACCGTCCTTCCGCAGGCCGAAGCAACGGTCTCGTCGGCCTTCGCGGCGTATCGCGTCGGGAAGGTCGATTTCATGACGCTGCTGGATGATCGCATGACGGTGAACAAGTATCGGCAGGAGCTGTACGCGTTCGAGGCAGATCAGGGAAAAGCCTGGGCCGACCTGGAGATGTTGGTGGGACGTGCGCTGTTCGATCCGAATCAGACCGCAGCTCTCAGCACGCTCCAGCGAGGTATCAGGTGACACGACGAATCATGCGCGCCGTGGGGTACGCCGCGGTGCTCGCGGTGGCGATCGGCGGCGTCTATCTGGTAACGAGCAAGCCGGCCACTGCGACGGTTACACCTGGCCCGAGCAAACGCAGCGATTCGTCAGCAGCCGGCTCGCCGTCGAAGACCGTCGTCCTGACCGATGCCGACGCGCGCCGTATCGGCGTGACCTTCGCAGCGGCGACGCTGGAACCGTTGGGCAAGGAAGTGCGCACCGTCGGTCAAATCACATTCGACGAGACGCGCGTGCGCGCGATCTCGCCCAAGATCGACGGTTGGGTCGAAACGTTGATCGTCAACGCGACGGGTCAGTCCGTGACGGTTGGGCAACGGTTGCTCACGATCTACGCGCCAATGCTCGTGTCGGCGCAAGAGGAGCTCCTGCTTGCCAGGCAGTTGCGGCGCGACGTCTCTGGGGCGGACAGCAGCGCGCGACAGCGCGCGGATGAGCTGCTGGCCTCTTCCCGGCGCCGTCTGGCCTATTGGGACATCCCCGCGCAGGACATCGCCGAGATCGAGAGGACCGGCCTTGTCCGGAAGACGCTGACGCTTCGTGCATCTGCCGGCGGATTCGTGCTCGAGAAGAACGTGATTGCCGGGCAGAAGATCATGGCGGGCGACGTACTGTACAGGGTCGCGGATCTGAGCACGGTGTGGATCGAGGGCGAAGTCTTCGAGCAGGATCTCGCCAGCGTGCGCGTGGGGCAGAGCGTGCACGCCGAGTTGGAGGCGATGCACGGGGCATCGCGCCTCGGCCGCATCGCCTTCGTTTACCCAACCTTGAATGCAGACACGCGCACCGCGCGTGTTCGCGTGGTGTTGCCCAACTCAGACTTCCAGCTCAAGCCTGGGATGTATGCCACGCTTCGTATTGCCGGAACTGCGCGAGCGGGGGTGCTGACGGTACCACGCTCCGCCGTCTTGTCGACCGGCGAACGCAGCATCGTGTTTGTGCGCGATGCCGCAGGTCGCCTCGTGCCGCGCGAAGTCGCACTCGGCATGTCGAGTGACGATCGGGTCGAGATCACACGGGGCGTGACGGCAGGAGAGATCGTCGTGTCGTCCGCGACGTTCCTCGTCGACGCGGAATCGAACCTCGGGACGGCGCTCGGGGGCATGGGCAACATGCCCGGCATGGACATGACGACGGCGCCCAAGCCGCTCGACACCAAGCGCGCCATCACGCCGACGAAGCGCTGAGGCGGACTGGCAATGCTCAAGCGCATCATCGAGTGGTCGGTGGCGAATACGCTGATCGTCATGCTGTTCACGGTGGCGGCCGTGATTGGAGGGGTCATTGCCGTGCGCCGCACGCCGCTCGAGGCGCTCCCCGATTTATCGGACGTCCAGGTGATCGTCCAGGCGGACTACAGCGACCAGGCGCCGCGCATCGTCGAAGACCAGGTCACCTATCCGATCGCCGCGGAGATGCTCAAGGTGCCTGGGGCGCGCACGGTGCGCGGCTACTCGTTCTTCGGTGTCTCGTTCGTGTACGTCATCTTCGAAGATGGCACGGATTTGTACTGGGCACGATCGCGTGTGCTCGAATATCTGAATGGAATCAACGGTAAGCTGCCAACGTCCGTGTCGCCGACGCTTGGGCCCGATGCGACAGGCCTTGGGTGGGTCTACCAGTACGCGCTCGAGGATACCACTGGCACGCTGAACCTCGCGCAGCTTCGGAGCGTGCAGGATTGGTATCTGCGCTA
>JBDTMO010000383.1:0-5705 GCA_039934235.1 bacterium
GCAGTGCGATCTCGCGCGCATCGAGAATCGTCGCGACACCCATCGTGACCGCTTCTTTCGGCACGAACTCTTCGCCGAAGAAGTCGGCGGCCGCGTCGCGGCGTGTGACCGCATCAAGGTGTACGAGTCGCGTGCGACTCGCCGCGCCCGATCCTGGCTCATTGAACCCGATGTGACCCGTCTTGCCGATGCCGAGAATCTGGAAGTCGATGCCTCCCGCACGCTCGATCGCCATTTCATACCGCAGGCACTCGGCCTCGACCTCTTCGCGAGGCAGGTCGCCGCGCGGGATGTGGACGTTTTCACGTGCGATGTCGACGTGCGAAAACAGGTTCTCCCACATGAAGCGGTGGTACGAGTGGATGTTGCCGGGCGCCATCGGGTAGTACTCGTCGAGATTGAATGTCACGACGTTGGCGAAGCTCAGCCCTTCCTCTCGATGCATCCGGATCAACTCGCGATAGACGCCAATTGGCGTTGATCCGGTCGCGAGGCCGAGGACCGCCATGTCGCCGCTGGCCTGCTTCTCGAGAATCAGCGCCGAGATCCGCGCCGCAACGAGACGGGCGATGTCGTCGTGCTCGTCGACAACGACGGTGTGGATGCGTTCGAGCGCGGCGGCATGCGGAGGGACACGCAAAGGCCCGCGAGTCGCTGTGCGATCGCGGGCCGCGTGTCCGGTACCGACGTCCCCAGGGGCGCCAGAAACCGGCTGGTTCATGTGTGTTTCGGTGATTATGCCGAGAAGGAGCTGCCGCAACCGCAACCGCCGGTCGCGTTCGGATTCTTGAAGGTGAAGCCGGACCCCTGCATGGACGACGTGTAGTCGATGATCACGCCACTGATGTATTGCGCAGAAAACGGATCGACGAACACGCGATATTCGCCTTGATCGACGATGAGGTCGTCTTCAGCGGCGGCGTCTTCAATGAGAAGGCCGTACTTGAACCCGCTGCATCCACCCGGCTGCACGCTCACGCGCAAACCGCCGACGGCGGGGTCGACTCCTTCCTGCGACATGAACTTCTTGACCTCTTCGCCCGCAACGGGCGTAACGGTCATCAGGACATCGGGCTGGCTGGTGGTGCTCACTGGTCCTCCTTGGTGTGACGCAGACGAAAGAGCTGCGCGGTCCTTCCACTCCTGCAGAGAAGTATACCCCGCAGGGAGCAGAGGTTCAAGCCAAAATGACCTGACGCGCGGGCGCGGAGATCGCTTTAGAGGAGTACCGTGGAGAGGAACGTGGTTCCCGGGGCAGACTCAGTCGAGGCGCGCAGCGTTCAGCGCTGACCTTCCGCAGACCCGCTCGTCCGAGGTGTTCGGCCGGCCGCAGGTCGGGGCGGTTGCACACCCATCGTGCGCCACCATGCTCCCAGGTCATCAGCGATCAGGCGTCTCAAGATATTCAGCAGCATTTCTGTGTCACCACTCGTTGAGCTTCCACGCACCCACGTCGGCCTCGCGTCCAGCGTCCAAGGGCGGTGCAAGAGTCAGCCCGCTCCAGTCACGGCCATTCAAAAAGTGTCTCGCCCAGATGGCCGAGCTTGTCTGGGTTGAGTAGACGATAGACCGCAGTGAGTCGCGTGTCGTCTCCGTCCAGAAACGTCGCGAAAGCGAGTCGTTCCCCTACGAAAGTGAGAATTGCGCTGTCGCCATTCACTGTTGCGATACGATGCGTCATGAGGCCGCGCCCCTTCCGTTCGTAGCCGAGTAACGCCTTTGTCACGGCTTCGGCGCCACGGACGACGTTGCGCATCGCGGAGACTTTCCCGCCGCCGTCGCTCGTGAACGTCGCGCTCGCATCGAATACGGCGAGCAACTCGTCAGCATCATCTGCCTCGAGTGCAGCGAGAAAGCGGCGCAGGAGACGAGCCGACGCATCGGCAGACGCCTCGAATCGCGTTCGCCCTCTGCGAACGCGCTCACGCGCCCGATGCACCATCTGCCGCACCGCACCCGCTTCCTTGGTGAGGATCCGCGCGATTTCGCCGTAATCCGTGTCGAACACATCGCGGAGCAGAAACGCCGCGCGTTCTTCTGGCGCGAGTCGCTCGAGCAGAACGAGAAACGCCATCGAGAGGTCGGAGGCGAGTTCGGCGTCGCGATCTGTCGGTCGCCGATCGACAGTGGCAATCGGCTCAGGAAGCCACGGGCCGTCGTACAGCGCGCGCTCCGTCGTCGCACGACGAAGCCGGTCGATCGCAAGCCGGCTCGTCACCGCGACAAGCCACGCTTCGGCGGAATTCACGGCTCTCCGGTCGGTGGCGTGCCAACGGAGCAGCGCGTCCTGCACGACATCTTCTGCATCCTGCGCGTGGCCAAGCATCCGGTAGGCGATCCCGAAGAGGCGCGCGCGAAGACGCTCGGTCACCGTGTCGTCATCAGTTGATAAGTGCATGTCCATGACGTGATAGACGTGGCTCGCAGGAGATTGTGACACACGAGTCACAACGCAAACACTCGTCCGTCTTCGTTGGCATCACTGCCACTCGAGGATTGTATGCGTGTCTTTGTTTCCGGCGCGACCGGTGTGATTGGCCGACGTGTCATTCCACTTCTTGTTCAGTCCGGCCACGCAGTCACCGCGATGGGCCGCTCCAACGCCAAACGTGCCGTGCTTGCGCGATCCGGTGCAAAGGCGGTCGACACCGACATGTTTGATCGGGGGGCCCTCCGTCGTGCGCTCGACGGCCATGAAGCAGTCATCAACCTGGCGACACACATGCCTTCGTCGTCAACGCGGATGTTGCTGAGATGGTCGTGGCGCGAGAACGATCGACTGCGTCGCGAAGGCGCTGCGGCATTGGTGGATGCTGCGCTGGCTGCAGGTGTGGGTCGCTTTATCCAGGAATCGTTCGCGCCTGTTTACGAGGACGGAGGCGATCGCTGGCTCAGCGAAGATTGGCCGCAGCGACCGGTGGCATACAACCGCACGGTCCTCGACGCCGAGTCGGCCGCACTGCGATTCAGCGCATCTGGAGGCGCCGGCGTTGTGCTGCGGTTTGCTGCGTTCTACGGCGGCGACTCGCGCGTGTTGCATGAGATGGTCGAGATGATACGTAAAGGCTGGGCACCGCTGCCGGGCGCGCGAAGCGCCTACATCTCATCGATTTCGCATGATGACGCGGCCGCCGCCGTAGTTGCGGCGCTCAACGTGTCCGCTGGCATCTACAACGTGACCGACGACGAACCTGTAACGCGCGGCGAGTGGCTTGATTCACTCGCCGACACGCTCGAAGTGAGACGGCCTAAGCCGCTTCCGGCGTGGCTGGTCGGTCTTGGCGGCTCGCTGACAGAATTGCTCGGCCGCTCACTGCGAATTTCTAACGCTAAACTGGGGGGCGCGACGGCATGGGCACCCATTTGGCCGAGCATCCGCGACGGCTGGCGGGCGCTTGCTCCAGAATTGCGAAGTCAAGCGCCTTAGACGTCGACTGTTGCTAGTCGGCGGCCATCTTGACGACGTCACGTTGCGCTCGCGGCCCTGCGTCCTCCTCGCGGAATGCACGCGCGATCCAGGCGAACGCAAGCGCCGCGACGATCAGCATGATGACTCCGGTAAGCGTCTCACCGAAGATCAGCTTGCCGATCCCGAACAGGCTGGAGTACACAGCGACAATGCCCGCCAGCCAATTCGTCCAGGCCAGCGCTCCGCCAGGAATGCTCTCGCCGCCGTAGCCGAGTTGCTCGGCCGTGCGACGCCAACCGGGACCGCCTGGCCGCACGCGCTGATAGAACGCCTGGAGCTTTTCGTCCGACTCGGGCTTCGTAAGGAACGTGACTGTCAACCACACGACGGTGCTCACCGCAACGGTAATGAGCATGACGTACGCCTGGATTAGTGGGCTATCTGCCGGCAAGGCGCCTTTGACCACCCGTATGGCAATGACAGAGACCACGAATGACGTGATCATTGCGCTGATCTCGCTCCATGCATTCACGCGCCACCAATACCAGCGCAGGATGAGCACCAATCCCGTTCCAGCGCCGAGGTCGAGGAGCATTTCCCATGCGCCGCCCACGGTATCGATGTTCATCGTCACGAAGATCGACATCGCGAACAGCGCAACGGTCGCCCATCGGGAGATGCTGACGTAGTGCTTTTCCGACGCATCCTTGTTGAGGAAGCGCTTGTAGAAATCGTTGACCAGGTACGAGGCGCCCCAATTGAGCTGTGTCCCCACGGTGGACATGTAGGCCGCGGCGAAGCCGGCCATCATGAAGCCGCGCCACGGCGTGGGCAGCAGGTCGACGTACGCTTGCACGTACGCCGCCTCGTGATCGTGTGTGGGACCGATGCCATTCGGGTAGAGGATCACTGTTGCCAGTGCCGTCATGATCCAGGGCCACGGACGAATGGCGTAGTGCGCGACGTTGAAGAACAACGTCGCCAACACGCCATCTCGTTCTGTCTTCGATGAAAAGATTCGTTGCGCGACGTAGCCACCGCCGCCCGGCTCAGCGCCGGGATACCACGCGGCCCACCACTGCACCGAGAGGAACACGGCCAGTGTAAGCAGGGGCATCCACACGTAGCCCGTAATGCCGCCGGCCCCGATATGAACAGGCAACACGGAGATGGCCGCATCCGAGTCGCCATAGTGCGTTGCGAGGCCCGCCTTGAGCTTCTCCACGCCGCCGACCGCCCGTACCGCGTACACGGCGAGAATGATGACCGCGCTCATCTTGATGACGAACTGCACGAGGTCGGTCCAGAGCACGGCCCACATGCCCGCGCCGGTGGAATACGCGACCGTGATCACGAAGCAGATGCCGACCGCGATCACTTCGCCCGACACGGTCATCCCGAGCATGTTCACGGGATGCAACCCGAGCGAGATCGTGAGAATCTTGATCATTGCCTTGGTCACCCAACCGAGGATGATCAGGTTGATCGGAATGGCGAGGTACAGTGCGCGGAAGCCTCGCAGCGTTGCAGCCGGCTTCCCGCTATACCGAAGCTCCGCAAACTCGACGTCCGTCATGACGCCCGCGCGACGCCACAGCCGCGCGAAGAAGAACACCGTGAGCATTCCGCTCATCAGCATGTTCCACCAAATCCAATTGCCCGCGACGCCGTGTGCGAATACGAAGCCCGTCACGACAAGCGGCGTGTCGGCGGCGAACGTGGTGGCGACCATGCTCGCACCGGCAAGCCACCAACTCACATTGCGTCCCGACAGGAAATACTCCTCGATGCTCTCGCCGCCCTTCTTCGTGAAGACGAGACCGATCCCCATCGAGAGCGCAAAGTATCCGATGACGATCGCCCAATCGACCGCGCTGAGATTCATGGACGTCCTGTGGGGGAAAGGGTGGTGCTGCCGGAATGAGCTTCGATGTCGGCGACGGCCGCAGGCTTGAGCGCACGCATCGCCGCATCGGCGACTGCAACGCGCACTGGTCCGATCTTGCTGTGTTCACGCGTCGGATTTACGCGAGCGCTGAGCACGATGACATACAGGTCATGTTGCGGAGCGATCCAGATGGACGTTCCGGTAAAGCCAGTGTGTCCAAACGCCGGACGCTGCAGAAAGTGGCCCGCGGAACTATTGGAGCTCGGCGTATCCCACCCGAGCGCGCGACTCGAAAACGTCGAATCGTTCACCGTCGTGAATTGCTTGATCGTCTGGGCGCGCGCCAGCCGACCGCCCCCGAACATGCCACCGTTCAGGTAGGCGCCGGCAAGTTTCTCCAAATCGCGC
>JBDTMO010000384.1:0-5701 GCA_039934235.1 bacterium
CGGGCGAATGACATCGCGGTCGTATTCGAGGATGGTGAACCGTGTCGGCATCTTCTCGCGAAACACAGAGAAGTGATTCTCCCAAAAATCGGTCATCACCTCCTCGAGTTGATGATCGCTCGATACGGCGCGTGCAAACTTTCCGCCGAGGAATTCATTGACGAGCCGATTGCCGACGTCGGTCAGTTCCTTGAGCCGCGTGCTATCGGCGGGCGTGGGCACAAAGTGCGCACTATCGGCGAGCCCCAACTCGTGACGGCGGCGACGAATGAACTCATCCTGAGGCGGGCTTGAATCCACCAGCGAGCGGATCGTCATGGTGAGCACTGAGCGGCCGGCAAGTGCGCTGTCTGCGCCGCGGTCGGGCCAATTCTCAGGCGTCAGTTGACGGAGGAGCCAGTGGTCCAGTCCTTCATGGAGGACGGCTGATACGTCACCTGGCCGCGCACCATAGGTCAGGCGGTCCACCGCCTGCCGTGCTTGTTGGTAAGGGGTGAGTTCACGTGGCTCGTTGCGGCTGACGAGCGTAGGTTCGGGTACCACAAATGGCGCTGCGTGTGTGCAGGCGCCGAGCACCTGCACGGCGATGCAGAGTGCGACGGTCTTCACGGTTTGCCGAGAAGCGCTAAGATTCATCGTGTCGATCACCGATACTCAGCCTCATTCCCGCCGTTTTGATTCCCTTAGCGTTGGCTTCCATGCCCTTTCCGGACGAAACTTCTCGCGAGAACGTAGCGATTCCCACGAAGTTTCGTGTGCTCGTGGTGGACGACCAGCAGCCGGTGCGCGACGCAATCGCCAATGTGTTGGTGTCGCGAGGTTATGAGTCCGTCGCCGCAGCGTCAGGCGCCGAGGCATTGAAGCGGCTGAAGGCCGAGTACTTCGATGTGATGATTTGCGACGTACGGATGCCGGAAATGTCGGGCCTGGAATTGTTGTCGGAGGCCCTGCTGCTGGACCGGGACCTTCCGGTATTGATGCTGACCGGTGTCGCCGAAATTGGAACGGCCCGCGATGCGCTGGCGCGTGGCGCGATGGACTATCTCAAGAAGCCGATCGAGATGGACGAGTTGGATCATGCAGTGCGGGCGGCGGCGAATCACCGGCGGAATATCGCCCACCGTACGCCGACGGACACGATGCCCGCCGTGGAGCACGAAGGTGTCGTGATGCGCGGTGGTCCGTTGGATCAGCGCTGGGTACCCGTGGCGGAAAGTCGTTACCGCCTGTGGGTGGTGATGCAGTCGGATGGTGAGCATGTGTGGGCCGCTGTGGATATGCCAGCGGGGCTACCGGCCGGGAGCGTGCTTACCGGGTTCTACAGCTATTCGCGAGCAGAGAAGGCGATGCTCTGGGAGCCGCGCACCAAATAAGGCTTTTGTCCGGTCTCTTGACGAAAGCGTGTCCCCATGTAAACGTTTTCATGCGCGTCGCCACTCCGCCGCCGGAGCCACGCCGCTGACCGTTTGGTACGGGAACGCCACATGGCTGTCACCATCACGGACGTCGCACGGTTGGCCAACGTGTCCGTCGCCACGGTATCGCGTGTCCTCAATGCGAGCGCACCCGTGCGGGAAGACACACGCGCACGCGTCCTCGAAGTCGCGCGCAAGCTGCACTTCTCCCCCAACGGTGCCGCGCGAACCCTCAAGCGCCGGCAGGCCAGCGCACTTGGCGTGATCCTGCCGGATCTCTACGGCGAATTTTTTTCAGAACTGCTCCGTGGCATCGACCAGGAAGCCCAACGCGCGGGACATGCCCTGCTGGTCTCGAGCTCGCACCATGACGCCCACGGCGTATCCGTGGCCGTGCGAGCCATGCGCGGACGAGTGGACGGACTCCTCGTCATGGCGCCCGAGGTATCGTCCGCGTCGCTCGCAACCGCACTCCCAGACGGATTGCCGACGGTGATTCTCAATACGGCCGCGACGAAGCATGCCGCCGCGGCCGTGACGGTCGACAACAAGAGCGGCACACGCGTCGTCGTGCAGCATCTGGCGGCGCTTGGGCACCAGACCGTGGCGTTCATTTGCGGGCCACCGCGCAATGCAGACGCCACGGCGCGACTTCGTGGTTACCGCGCCGCCATGCGCGACGCGGGACTCCCGGTTCACGAGTCACTTGTGTTTCGCGGCGACTTCACGGAAGAAGGCGGATGGCAAGCCGCCCGCTCCATGATTGCCACCACCGGCCCTCGCTCAACCGCGCTGTTTGCCGCCAACGATGCCATGGCCGTGGGTGCGCTTTTAGCACTCCATGAAGCCGGTTTCGATATCCCCCGCGACATCAGTGTCGTCGGGTTCGACGACATCCCCATTGCCCGCTACGTGACGCCCTCGCTCACCACGGTTCGCGTTGCCATAGACGTCCTCGGTGCTCGCGCCGCCGCGCTGCTTTTCCGCGCGCTGACCGACCCGCTGATGCGCGGCACCGTTCACCGGGAAGTCATCCCCGCCGAACTGATCGTTCGGCACTCATGTGGTCCGCCGCCCACCACCGCGCCACAAACACGTTGAACCCTTTGTCCATCCCAGGAGAACCAGCATGAGATTGAACATCCTTACAGCCGAGCGGTTGAATCGCTTGTGTCAGCGCGGAGTGCGGGTGATGACACTGGCGGTCGTAACGCTGTGCGCAAGCGCGATATCGGCCACTGCGCAGAATTCGACCGGAACCGTTCGCGGCAGCATCACGGCAAACGGTGCAGGTGTAGGCTCCGCGCAGATTTCTGCGCGCAATACGGAGAGTGGTGTGCAGCGCGGCACGATCAGCCGACCCGATGGGTTTTACGTGCTGGCCGGCCTGATTCCTGGCTCGTACGACCTGACCGTCCGTCGCATCGGCACGGGTGCGCAAACGCGGCGCGTGGTCGTGCAAATCGGCGCGACGCAGATTCAGGACTTTGCACTCGTCGAGGCGCCGGTTCAGCTCGAGCGTGTGTCCGTGCAAGCTGCGCCGACCGCCGAAACGCGTACGTCCGAAGTCGCGACCAACGTGTCGGAAGCGCAGATCAACAAGCTGCCGTCGGCCAGTCGCAACTTTCTCGAGCTCGCCGCACTCGCGCCTGGCGTGAGCGTGTCGGAAGATCGTATCAACTCGACGAACTTTCGCACCATTCAGTCCGGCGGACAGTCCGCGAACGCCGTGAACCTGTTCGTCGACGGAACGAGCTTCAAGAACGACCTGACCGGCGGTGGTGTGGCTGGTCAGGACGCGAGCCGCGGCAATCCGTTTCCACAGAGCGCGATTCAGGAATACCGCGTCATCACGCAGAACTACAAAGCGGAATATCAGAAGGCGTCGAGCGCGATCATTACCGCGACGACCAAGTCTGGCACGAACGAGTGGACCGGCAGCGTGCTCGTTGGCTACCAGAACCAGAGTCTCGTTTCGCTGGACAGCTTTCAACGCAAGGACAAGAACGCCGCTCCGACGACGTTCGCCAAACCGCCCTACAACCGTACGTTGTCGTCGGTGAGCTTCGGCGGCCCGCTCGTGAAGGACAAGCTGCACCTCTTCGCATCGTATGAAGGCAACATCCAGAATCGTTCGAGCCGAGTGGACTTTACGACTCCGCCGAGTGGTTTTGCGGCGCTGGATTCGGCGAACCTGCGGAATTACACCGGCACTTTTGGCTCGCCATTTCGCGAAGACCTGCTCTTCGCAAAGTTGAGCAACGCCATCAACGAGCGGTCGTCGGCAGAGTTCAGCGTGAGCAATCGCCATGAAACGGACGTGCGTGACTTCAACCTCACGAACGCGTATCAGGCGGCGGTGAACTATCGCCAGAACGTGACGGTGGGCCAGTTGAAGTACAACTACTTCACCGGTCCGTGGCTCAATGAAGCGAAGGTTGATTTTTCGCGCTTCCAGAGGAATCCGAGCCCCAACACGCCAGGCTTGCCGCGTCGCGATTACATCTACAGCAACACGGATCACTTCATCGGCAGCAACGCGAGTACGCAGGACTACATCCAGAATCGCCTGGGCTTACGCAACGACTTGACGTATACCGGCTTTCAGATGGCGGGCGAGCATGTGTTCAAGGGCGGTGCGAGCGTCGACCTGGTGAACTACGATCTGGTGAAGGACAACGACGGTACGCCGACGTTCCGCTACAACGCGGCGAACAACGGTCAGACGTATGACTACGCCACGCCATTTCAGCTCAACTACGGGACGGGCGATCCGAACTTCAATTCCCACAACAATGAGTTCGGCGCGTACATCCAGGACGACTGGAGCCCGGTCAAGCGGTTGACGTTCAACCTGGGCGTGCGATGGGACTTCGAGTCGCACATGATGAATTACGACTACGTCACACCAAAAGCTGTTGTCGACACGCTGACGCGGTACAACAGCCAGTTGCCCATTCCGCTGGATTTGAGCCGCTACATCAGCACGGGAAGCAACCGCAAGCCGTTCTACGGTGCTTTCCAGCCGCGTTTCGGGTTCTCGTATGCGTTGGATGAAGCGAGCAAGACGACGGTGTTCGGCGGAGCGGGTCTCTATTACGACCGCACGTTGTTCGACGTGGCCGTGGACGAGACGCAGAAGATTACGCACCCGAGTTTCCAGGTGAACTTTGCGCCGCGCGGCGCCGCTCCGCTGCCTGGTCAAATTGCGTGGAGCGATTCCTACCTCACGGCCAACAGGCAGGTGCTCGACGCGCTGGTGGGAACGTATGGCCAGCCGGAAGCGTGGCTGATCGACAAGGACATCAAGGTGCCGTATTCCACGCAGTTCAACTTTGGCGTGCGCCAGGTCATCAATGACTGGACCGTGTCTGCTACGTATGCAGGCGTGCGTGGCTACGACCAGCTCACGCTCAACTTTGGAAACTCGAGCCTGAACCCCGACGGCACGTGCTGTAAGAACTTCAACACCGGCGCGCACGGATTCAGCAACTTCATCTACTCCACGAATGAGGGAAAGACGTGGTACGACGCGTTGCAGATCCAGATCGATCGTCCGTATTCGCGGACGTCGACGTCTGATTTCGGTTGGGGCGCGGGGCTCGCGTACACGTACGCCAACCGATCCGTGCAGGGAATGGACAACCTTGGCGACCTGTTCGAATTCCCGACGGCGACCAGCATTCCGAAGCATCCGGCAACGGCCGCGAACGGCACGGCACTGTCCGGCGACGAGAAGCATCGCATGGTGGTGAACGGCGTCGCGGACATTCCATACCTGTACGGCATTCAGCTGTCGGGCATTGGCACGTTCGGGGGCAAGTTCGTGCAGGACGTCGGCTGCCCACCTCGTTTCTGTGGTGCGGCGTATGAACGCGGTGGCTTCACGGTGCCGGGACTGTTCCCGTACCAGAACATCAATCTTCGGCTTCGCAAGGATTTTGCACACCTCGGAGCGTCGAAGTCGGTTGGCCTGACGGTTGATCTCTTCAATGCCTTGAATCGCGACAATCTTGGCTGCTATGACACGGGCTCGCGCAAGAACGGCGACGGCTCCGTGAACGTGAATTTTGGTGCGGCCAACTGCGTGGTTACGGATGCTCGACGCGTACAGTTTGGGGCGCAGTACGACTTTTGACATGTCGTCGTCCTGAGCGGGTGCAGATCCTTCGACTCGCTGCGCTCGCTCAGGATGACAAAACCTCACTGCGCTCGCTCAGGATGACAAAACCTCGCTGCGCTCGCTCAGGATGACAAAACCTCACTGCGCTCGCTCAGGATGACAA
>JBDTMO010000385.1:0-5694 GCA_039934235.1 bacterium
GGCCCGTCGTCGGCATCCCAACCCAAACCCTCCAGAGCCTCGGCGGCGTCTCCAGTGAGATTCCACCGTCGTGGGTCATGAGTCAGCGCTATATCCTCACGCTGACCACCGCAGGCGCCATCCCGTGGATGATCCCGCTCGTCGACGAGTCGACGCTGCGCGGCATCTACGACGAGCTCGACGCCGTGTTCCTGCCCGGCGGTGCCGACATCGATCCGCTTACCTATGGCGCCGATCCGCACCCGCTTTGCGACAGGACAGATCGTGAACGCGATCGCGTCGAGGTCTCACTCGCGAAATGGTCGGTACAGGAGGGCAAGCCTGTACTCGGCGTGTGCCGGGGCATGCAACTCATCAACGTCGCCGCGGGTGGTACACTGTACCAGGACATCGCGGAAGAGCTGCCGGGCGCAATCAAGCATGACTATTTCCCGTTCGCCGGCGCGCACCACACTCGCGACTTCCTCGCGCACGAAGTGAGCGTCGCCGAAGGCACGCGTCTCTCGCAGTTCGTCGGTGTCGGCTCGGTGCAGGTCAACAGCATGCATCATCAAGGCGTGAAGGATCTTGGACACGGCCTCCGCGCGACCGCAGAATCGCCTGACGGCCTGATCGAGGCAATCGAGGGTGATGACGACAATTATCTCGTCGCCGTGCAGTGGCATCCCGAAGCCCTGACCGACAATGACGCCAGCGCCCGCGACCTCTTCGCCGATTTCATCGATGCCGGCGGGCAGTGGCGGACGCGGCACGCCTGATCGTGAGAGAACTTCGTTGGAGACCGATGGTGGTGCTGCGCACCATCCGCGCTGTCGCCGACAGCGCACGATAGCGCACGGCAGGGTGACCGCGTGAAGCTCAAGCCGGTAACGGGTAAGTCATCGATCCACCTCGACGATGCGGATGCGCGCATACGCACGGGCATGTCGGAGGCAGAGTGCGAGCGCGCTTCCGCCAGGTTCTCCGGTCGCATTTCCAATCTCCAGCGCGTCCTCTATGCCGACGCGCGCCACGCGATGCTCATCATCCTCCAGGGACGCGACGCCTCTGGCAAGGACGGCACGATCCGCCGCGTCTTCAGCGCCGTCAATCCGCAAGGCTGCACCGTCGCGAGCTTCAAGGCACCCACCGAGGATGAACAGCGTCACGACTTCTTGTGGCGAGTGCACCGTCAGGTTCCCGCGCGTGGCATGCTCGGCATCTTCAACCGATCACATTACGAAGATCTCCTCGTGCCTCGCGTGCACGAAACGCTACCAAGGAAAGTGTGGTCGGCTCGCTACGATCAGGTCAACGACTTCGAAGCGATGCTCGCTGCGAACGATGTCGTCATCCTGAAGTTCTTCCTGCACATCTCGCGCGACGAACAAAAGCGACGGCTCGTCGACCGCCTCACTGATCCGGAGAAGAACTGGAAATTTCGCGAAGGTGATCTCGACGATCGCGCGCTGTGGGATGATTTCAGCAAGGCATATCACGGCATCCTCGCGAATACGAGCACCAAGGCCGCGCCATGGTATATCGTGCCGGCCGACGACAAGGACGTGCGCGACCTCCTCGTTGCGCGCACGATCGCCGACCGTCTCGAAAAGCTGCATCTCCGGTATCCACCAGCTGACGCGTCGATCCTCGGATTGGAGGTCACGTGACGCCCCGCGGGGCAGCCGCATGTGTGCTCGCCGTGAGCTGCATCGTGAGCTGCGCGCCGGCTGAGCCAGTTCCGGACTCGACACAGTTTGCGGTGGCCACGGGCCAGTCGCGCGCGGAACGAACGAAGTGGGCCGTGTCGCCGAGAAACATTGGCCCCGTTCGCATCGGCATGTCGCTCGATTCGATTGCGCCCGTGCTTGGCCTCCTCGTCTCCGATATCACGACGCCCGGACGTGTATGCGCCTATGTGCGTCCACCAAACTTGCCGGCCGGTGTCTCGCTTCTCCTCGTTCACGATACCCTTGTGCGCGTCGACGTCGACTCGACCGAGGTGCTCACCGAGGAAGGCGTCGGCGTCGGCGATAGCGAAGTCGGGTTGCTCGTGCGATATGCCGGCAATATTCACGTCGAAGCGCACGGCTCGGGTTCCCACACGCTGTACGTGTCCAGACCAGCCAATTCCACCTATGTTCTTATCTTCGAGACGAATGGCAACCTGGTCCAGCGGTACAGGGCGGGGCGGCGCTCCGTGACACAGGCCGCCGAACGCTGCAGCGGCTGAGTCTTTCCACCGGCATGAGGTTGGCGTGCACTACATGATCATCGAGCATTTTCGCAACGGCGATGCGACGCCCGTGTACGCGCGTTTTCGCGAGCGCGGCCGCCTGGCGCCAGAGGGCCTGCGCTACGTCTCAAGTTGGGTCACGGAGGATCTTCAGCATTGTTACCAGATGATGGAGTGCGACGATCGCGCGCTCCTCGATGAATGGATGTCGGCCTGGAGCGACCTGGTGGACTTCGAGGTCGTCGCCGTGATTCCGTCTGCGGAAGCCGCGGCCAGCATGACACCGCCTGACGCGGTCCGCTAAGAGCGCCATGCGTCGATGACCAGATACGTCGCGTTCCTCCGCGCCATCAATGTCGGTGGCCACACGGTCAAGATGGATCGCCTCCGCGCACTGTTCGAAGAGCTGCGCCTTGGCAACGTCGAGACGTTCATTGCCAGTGGCAATGTGCTTTTTGATTCGTCGTCGAAATCCGTTGCGACGCTCGAAACACGCATCGAGCGACATCTCGAGCAGGCGCTCGGCTACGAAGTCGCCACGTTCATCCGGCCGCTGGACAGCCTCGCAGCAGTTGTCGAGAGCCACCCATTCAGCAGTTTCGAACAGGATGGACACGCGCTGTCGATTGGCTTCTTGAAGGGCCAGCACGACGTCGCGCGAAGCGGCAGGCTAGCAGCGCTTGAAGACGGCTACGACGAATTCCACCTGCACGAGCGCGAGGTGTATTGGCTGTGCCATGGTCGGATGAGTGACTCCAAGGTGGGCGCTGCGCTCGGAAAGGCGCTCGCCGTACCTGTCACTTTCCGCAATATCACGACGGTCCGGAAGCTCGCCGCGAAGAGCCGTCAATCGTCCTGAAGACATGGCAGACATCCAGCACGAATTCCCGATTGGTGCCAGCTGTGCGGACGTATTCCGCTCGGTGAGTACCCCGGCTGGGAAAAGAGCGGCACGCGCGTGCGATTTGAGCTCGAACCATTGTCCGAGGAGCGCACGTTGCTTCGGTTCTCGCACACCGGGTAGAGGAGTGCGAGCGCGCACTACCGCGCGTCGAGTTTCTGTTGGGCGATGTACCTGCGCATCATGCGCCGCGCACTCGAGCACGGCGAGGACGTGCCCTACGAAAAACGTTTGGAGGTGTAGCCTACGACCTGGTGCCGCGTCGCAACAACCTGAGTACGAATAGCAGGACGACCGCGCCGATGAACGCCACGAAAATGGTGCCGGCAAGTCCACCGAAGGGTGAGCTCACACCCAGTTGCCGGAACAGCCATCCTCCCACGAAGGCGCCGACAATGCCGATGATGATGTCGCCGATGAGTCCATAGCCAGTGCCGCCCATGACGAGCGACGCGAGAACTCCGGCGATGAGGCCGACGATCAGCCAGGTGAGCAGGTCCATGGTAGTTCCGTGCGAAGAGGTTTTTGCCCGAGCGGTCGTCGCCCGAACGCCACACGCCGTCCGCAATTGCAAAAGCAGCGCCGAACTCGCGCTCGCCAGCCTACCGGATGGCGGCCTTTAGCACCACACCATCGATTGCCCCCTGCGGGCGCACGCCGGCAAGTGCCGCCAATGTTGGCGCGAGATCGACAGTCCGCACGAACTCCGGACGCCGCCCGGGTTGCACACCAGCACCATAAAAGATCAACGGAACGTGCGTGTCGTAGTCATGGGGTGATCCGTGAAACGCGATGTTTCCGGCCCACGTGCTCAGTGGCGTGAGCGTCACGACGAGTTCGACGTTCACGTTCGCCGGAAATTGATGCGACCATCGTCGGGCAATTGGATCGGTGAGCGTGTCCGCGAGCAATGCACGGAACCGGTCGACGCGAAGCACGCCGGGAACCTTCCGCACCACGGCGGCAAACGCGTCGACCGCGGAGTCTGCGTTGACCTTGGCTTTTATGAATGCCGGGCGGTCGATGAGGACAATCTGCTGATCGATGTCCAGTGCAGCCGTGTCGACATGCGCAGCGAGAAGACCAGCCCGCAATTCGGGGAGTAGCCCATTCAGCGTGACGCGCTGCGGAGCGGGCTTCATCGATGCCGGCGCCAACTCGGGAATGGTCCCTATGCCGTGATCGGCCGCGAGGACGATCGTGATGCGCGACGAATCCCGAAGACGATAGAGTGAGTCGATAAAGCTGCCAATCGCGCGATCGACGCGAAGCACCTGATCGTGGATTTCCCGCGAGTCGGGGCCATACCGGTGTCCGATATAGTCCGTGCCGGACAGCGAAATGTTCAGCAGGTCGGTGTGTGCACTCGCACCAAGCGCGAGCGATTGCACACCATGAAGGGCGAACGACAGCGTGATGTCGTCGATGAACGGCGTCCCTCGGACAATGTTCGTGGCCCGTGCTGGATCATCGGGCACGATGTGGGGGAACGTGTTGCCGGTCTCACCTTCCGCCTCGACATCGTCCGGTTCCGGATACGAGGCCTCCGGCAGAAGCAGGTCCCATTTTCTCGACGCGAAGGTCTGCGCGAATTTGCGCGCGTTCCACGCCACCACCCACGGCGGCAACGAGTCACGATAGTACGTGCTTGTCGTGAACTGGCCATTGACTGAATACCAGTACACTTCTGCGCGCGTGCGCCCGATGGGTAGAATCGCCGCGCGATCCTTCGTCGACACGGAGAAGGCCCTGGACTCGCGATCCTGTTCCTCCATCCAGTCCACCAGCGTCTTGCCAAGGAACCGCTTTGGCGACGCACCCGGACCCACACCGCCGCCAATGAGTGTCACCGCGTCGTCGTCGACGCCAATGCGGTTCATCATGATGCCAGTGGAACGCGGAAAGCGGCCAGCAAGCAGGGTTGCATGACCTGGCGCTGTCTCCGTAATCGCGTGATCGTGGTGTGCGTTGGTGAACCACGCACCGCCACGCGTGAGACGCGCGAGCCCGCCGGTCAGCTGTGCGCCGAATCGATCCAGGTAGTCATTTCGGAACTGGTCGATCGTGATCAGGACGACCAACGTCGGCTTGGGCGGCGCGGCGGTCTGCGCCTGCGCAGGAATTGCCGCGAGCACACCCAACGCGCATGCCAGACGAGAAAATTGTTTCATCCGTCGAATGTGGTTTGCGGGTTTGGGCGCGGCAAGCATGGCGCGAACGACGAGCGAGCACGATAATACCCGAGCACTCACTCGGAGGTTGCACTTGGCGACAAGCGGCATGCAGACGACGGCGACCTCGAGGGTCGTGCTCCGCCTCGTCGTCTATTACGTCATCATCATCGGTGGCGGCACGCTGCTATGGCGCATGCTCCCTCGTGCCGGCGCATTTGCGCCATCGTCGCTGGATCAGTTGTTCGGCGGCGGACCGGCGGTCACGCCAAAGGGAATTGCCACGACGCCACTCGACGAGGTCACGCTCGCCGTGACCGTCGCGGTAGCGATGTTCGCCTCGATTCTCCTCTCGCTGCCGGTGGCGTGGGTGTACTTGCTGACGCGCGCAAAGCGCGGCTACCAAC
>JBDTMO010000386.1:0-5689 GCA_039934235.1 bacterium
TCAGCTAACGTCTTCTGGCCCGTCGCGGACTCCGTGTTGATGAGGGCGTACGTCAGCGGGACGCCCACCTTCAGCCCGACCTCGATTCCCGTAATGCGATAGTGGTTGGCACCGGCGGCAAAACCGATCGCGTTGTTGATAGTCGCCGTCTCGATCCGCGGCAGATGAAGGGCCGCCGCGATCGTCGGCGTCATGCGGCTGCCTTCAGCCGGCAGGCTGGCGTAGTTCGACGGGCGAATGGTGATCCACTTGGTGGACGCGCTCTTGGCCTTCAAGACGTAATTGCCCGTGAAGACAAGACCCGCCGCGAGTTCCACCACGTCTCCCGGCTGAGCGGCGTCGAGCGCAGCCTGAAGACCACTGCTCGACGAGACGCTGCGAACGACACCGCCAACATCCGGCGCAGCCCGTGCAGCGGTATTCAAGAAGACCGCCGGCAGAGCCGGAGCGGCTTCGACAGCGTGGCCCATGAGGGGAATGACCGCACTCGCTGTGA
This sequence comes from bacterium, assembly GCA_039934235.1. Taxonomy (GTDB): domain Bacteria; phylum Gemmatimonadota; class Gemmatimonadetes; order Gemmatimonadales; family Gemmatimonadaceae; genus AG11. The sequence goes on from JBDTMO010000386.1 coordinate 497, forward strand.
CGCCGCCAAGACTCGCGAAGATCGTAACTTTGGATTGCGGCCCACCCTGGATCTGCGTCACCACACCTGCGGGTGACACCGACACCCGGGCTGGCGCGCTCGATGTCCATGCGGGCGGAACGGTCGTGATTGTATTGCCGAGCGTGTCCTTGATGATCGCAGTGGCCTGCATCTGGTCATTCACCAACAGCGCATTCGTCGGCGTGGACACGGAGATGACAAGTGGCGCCTTGGCGACGTTCACTGTTGCGGACGCGATCACGCCGTCGATCGAGGCTTCGATTGTTGCTGCGCCGGCAGAGATTCCGGCAACCTGGCCGTTCGTGGACACGGTCGCGACGGCCGCGTTGCGACTCGTCCACGAGACGTTTCGGCCGACGACAGTATTCCCCATGGTGTCGATAGCGACCCACGTCACCGGCGCCACTTCCGAAATCCAGATCGAACCTTTCACGGAAATCGAAAGTGTCTTGACGGGAACGAATTTGACGGTAAGTACGATCGACGCACTCAGCCCGCCCGCAGTCCCCGTGATCGTGACCGATCCACTGCCTACCGCGGTAAGAACGCCGCTGGACGAGATGGTCGCGACAGACGCGTCGGATGTGCTCCAAACCACCGGCGTACTAAAGACTTGAGCACCCGCCGCATTCTTCACCGCTGCAATGAGCGAGATCGACTGGCCGACGAAGATATTGGAATTGGCAGGCGGCGTAATGACAACGACCGCCGGAATGCTGGCATTGCTCGTCAGGGGCGCCTTCGTCGGCTCACCACCGCACGCGAGCGAGACAACGCCTAACATCAAGACGCACTTTCGTACGGACGGGTGCATGGTTCTCCCGGTGCATAGCGGCCACTACGGCAGCCGCATCTAGAAGCGTGGTCGCGATACGATCTGAAGACCCCGGTCTGGCCGAGACCGGGAGGCTAACGGGCGGGACGATCAGCAAATCTCAGCGAGATACTGCAGAACGCAATAGATCTTCCGACAAGCATGTTTCGGTACACGCACTGCTGAGGTCGTTACGGATCAGTAAGACTGCTCGCCAGAGTGCGATTCGGCCAGGGGAGACCTGGCTCACGGGTCGCGGTCTGCTTGTTGGAAGGCGGGAGTACGCGCGCAACTTCCGTCAGAAGCTGACTGGCAACCCGGGCGCCGAGCTGTTCCGCAGACGCATGCGCCTGCGCAGCCGTGCTGCCGGCCGGAAGTGTGCTCGCACGCGGTACATACGCGACGACCCGGACCAACGCCTCTTCGGTGTGCCCAAGGAGCGCCGCATCATGAAGCAAATTCCACTTCACGGCATATTCGCTCGCCACAATGCGGCCCCGGCCCTGATACCAGTAGTACACGACGGCTTCCCGGGTGCCGTTCTTCAGCAGGTACTTGTTCACCACCACACTCCCGATCACCGGCGCCGCGATCGTCGCCACATCGGTCTGAAGAATCTCCCAACCCGCACCCGGGAGGCAGTTCTTCGGCGAATGCATCGAATGGCCCTGCGACTGGCGGTCGTAATATCCAACGTAGGTCGTGAAGGCCACGTTCGAGCTGTCCTTCCAGTAGACTCGGGCGACGTAGTCCGTCATCCCTGCCACGCGCTGCTCCTCTTCAGTGACCTTCTGGTCGGTCGTATTCAGTCCCTCCCACGCTGGGAGCACAGTCTGAAGGGACCCGATGAGGGGAACTATGGTCTGCGAACGCGAGGAAAACACGAGGAGCACACCGATCGCCAGGAGGGCGCCGGGGAGGAACCGCCGAAAGGAAGTCTCAGTCACTGTCATCAAACGGCACTCAGTTCGGCGTCAACACCGCTGTCCATTGCCAAGCTGGACGGAGCGACTTTCGGCAGGAAAAGCCCTTCGAGCCACCCGCCCATCCAGGCGACGACACCCATGCATACCAGTGACACGAGAAACAGCAGCCACCCTTCGGTAATGTGCATGAATCCCTTACCCAGCGCGGGATCCACGAAGTAGACGAGGAATCCGGTCAGGAACACGCGCACGCCGTTGATCACGACCGCGATGGGAATGGCCAACAGCACGAGCATTATGCGCGTGATTGGGCTGCGCAGCACCAGGCCTCCCAGGAGCACCGCCAGGGCGAGCAGCGCCGTGAGCGAGCGCAGACCACTGCAAGCTTCCGTGACGAAGAGCTCATTCCCTGGAATGCGAATGACGTTTCCGGTGAGCCTCACGGGAATGTCACGCATCTCCAGCATCGCGGCGCCCATCTGCGAGGCCTTGAACTGCAGTGGCAACGCCAGCGCTTGCGTCACCAGCTCGGGCAGCGGAATGGCCAGCGATCCGAGGAGAAATGGTAGCCACCAATGCAGGAGTTGGCGGAAACCGTAGTGGTAGATCGTCAGGGCCCCAAGGGCCATCACGACCGAGGCGCGCATCGTGAACAGCTCGGCCGCCAAACCGGCCATGTAGCGTAGCAGGATTGCCAGCACGAGCACGGCGACGCCCAACGCTGGATTGCCCACGGCATCCCGGCGAATCCCCGCTTTCCAGGCAAGCCAAATCGCCACCGGCGCCAGGAGGAGGCCATGCCCAGCTTCCGGAAGTGTCCACCAATCGCGCACCAGCAATGCGATTGGCTGCGCGAACAGCAGCGCGAACGCCACGGCCGAGAGTGTGGCGGGGAGCAGTTGCCGTGCGCCCGCACGCGGATCGGCGCGCAGGGAGTCTACGCGCAGCCGCAGCTCGCCGAGCGCTCGGCCAACGTCACCAGTCGTCGCTGTTTCAGGAGTCACAGCGGCCCTTTCAGAAGAGGTGACAACGGCACTCCAGGGAAGATCGAACGTAGGTCGTGCACCGTGCCTGGCCCGCTGTGTTCAGACTAGCCAGTGTCGCAAGCTGCAGGCGATTGGGGTACGCGTCGTACCCAATCATTGCCAGACGTTCCATCGTCCCCGGACACCGTTCATTGTTGCGACGACGACGGAACTCTGCAACGCCACGCCCCACGCGACCTGCGCCCGGACAATGCGTCGTACTCGTGGAACAAGAAAGAGCAGCATGAATAGTATTGCCGCGCCGGACAAAATCCGCAGGCCCATTGGGCTCGCGAGAAGGACCGATCCGACAGTCCACACCGCGGCAATACCCACGAAGATCGTAAGGTACGGCGTGACAAGGCGCAGTAGCTTGTGGAAGACGAACTGCAGCCAGATTGGGTTACGAATTGGATTGAGTATACCATCCAGCCATACGGTTGTCTGGATGACGCCCGTAAGGGTGCGCACTTTGCGCCGGTACTCGTCGGAGGCCTCGAACCGCCGGGCGTCGTGCGCACGCGCGCGCTCCGTGAATCCAACGCGCCATCCACGAAGGACGAGTCGCATTGGTCCGTAGAGATCGTCCAGGATCAGCCCAGCGGGCAGGGGCTCCCACAACTCGCGGCGCATGGCGTAGATGGCTCCGGTGACGCCAACCGTGGAGTGGAGGCGCGCCTCCCAGTGCCGAAGCCAGCGTTCGTAGAGCCAATACCGCTCGGCAAGGTTGAGTATCCGGCCGCTGCGGCCGAGTTCCAGCATGCCGGAGGCGGCGCCAAGTCGCGCATCGCGAAACTCCTTGACCAGCTCTCGGATCGCATCGGTCTCGAACCGCTGCGCGGTGTCTGTAAAGACGAGCAGGTCATGCTGGGCCGCCCGGACTGCGGCATTGAGCGACGATGCCTTGCCGCCAGGCGCGTCACCGACAATGACGGTCACGCGCGAATCCGCGCGGCGCAAATCCTCCACCGTGGACCGTGCGCGAGCCGAGTCGAGCGCAACGATCACTGCGATGCGGTCCGCCGGGTAGTCCGCCTGCAGTACGTCGTCCACGCGGGCGTTGATTGGCGCCGCTTCATCATGGCTCGCAATGATGACGGTCACCGTCGGCGTTGCACCTGACGTGTCATCGCCACCATCACGGCGAAATGCGCCAAGCACACGCACAACCACGGGATAAGCTCCCCAGATCGCCACGAGGGCCACGAGCGACGCAAGGCCGAAGTAAAACATCACGGCCTCAGGAGTAGCGCTGCCGCATACGAAGGAACGGTTGCTCGATGAGGTAGAACGAGGCTGTCGCGCAAGCGATACTGGCCGCTACCGCCGTCACGACACCGAGCACCGGAATTCCTTCGAACAGTTTCATCGACGGATATACGACGAACTGTTGGTAGAGGTAAATCGAGTACGAAATCTTTCCCAGAAAGCGCATCCAGGCCCAATTGAAGGGACTCGCGATGACGCTTGCAGGAAAGGCGACGAGTTGGGCGACCAGCATCGCGCACAGCACGGGCACCACGACAAATTCCACGGCATCGCGGTAGTCACGCATGTGCACCATGGTCGCTCCGCTCACCGCCAGGAACATCAGGGCGATCGTGAGCAGCATCATGTACGGTGTTGCACAAACGACCCTCCACAGCGCCTTGAAGTGACCGCCCTCCAGTGCGACGGCCAACAAGCATCCCATGAGGATGTGATCGACACGCGTATCGAACGCTTCGTAGATGTACCGCTGGTTCACGTCGAAGACGTAAATCAACGATTCGCGGTATAGCCAGAGCAACGGCACCAGCACGACCAACGCCTTGAACCGTCGCTCGTTCGTCCGCAGCAGAAGGAAGACGAACGGCCAGAGCAAATAGAACTGCTCCTCGATGGCCAGTGACCACGTGTGACTCAGGCCATTCGCGGGGTCGCCGAGGATGGCCTGGTAGTAATTCGAGACGTAGAAGAACGCCGACAGCGAGTGCGGCCAGTTGACCGGATGATGCCGGACAAGCATGTACGCCATCACGACCAGCCAATAGGCGTAGAAGGCCGGGAAGATGCGAAAGCTTCGGCGAGCGTAGAATCGCGACAGCGAGACCGTGCCAGTCTGTTGCTCTTCCGCGATGATCAATCGGGTGATCAGGAATCCGCTGAGCACGAAGAACGCGAGTACCCCGGTGCTCGCGGGGATCAGCGGAACTTCCGCGTGATACAGAACGACAAGAAGCGCGGCGACCGCGCGCAACCCGTCGATGCCAGCGAGGTGTTTTCGCGCCAGGCCTGCTTCGAGCGATCGTGGGAAACCCCTCGCCGGGCTGGATGCCGCTTCCGCGTCCGACGAGGAGACTGACACGCCCTGCGTGGCCGAGCTCAGGTCGTGCTGGTCGACGGTCGGCCCGACAGGGCGACGATC
>JBDTMO010000387.1:0-5682 GCA_039934235.1 bacterium
GAACGTTGAACGGTGAACGGTAAAAATCTGTCGTCCTGAGCGCAGCGAAGGAACTGCACTTGGGCTCAGCAACAAACAACTGCAACTGCTTGATCGCGGATCACGCGGAAACAGCGCGGATAAATCAAAGGCAGTATCCGCGCGTTGCCGCGCGTTTCCGGAAAATCCGCGATCAGGCAGTTGCAGTTGATTCGACTCAGAACTCAGACATCACGCTTTCGAAGGACGCCTTGACCGCGGCGTACGTGGATTTTCGTCCGTATGCGTTATCGAACAGCAGGGCGTTTCCGTAGCCTGGGAATACGCTCGGCACCCACGATTCCGCATCCGAAACGCCCCAGACCACAATCGCTTCGCACAGCGGCACCGCGCGACATGCGGCCACGACGTCACCATACGCCGACGCCTGCGCCGTCAACTCAGCGGGCGTGGCGCCCGGAACACGAATCCGAACGTCGAGCTCCGTGATGTGCACCTTCAGGCCGAGTGCGGCGAAGCGTGCAAAGGTGCTTGTGAGTGATGCGCGCGAGGGAACACCCGAGAGGTCGGCGTTGATTTGAAAATGCGCCTGAAAACCAATGCCGTCGATTGGCACGCCACGGGTCTTGAAGTCATTCACCAGTGTGAACACGGCGTCCTGCTTGGCACCGGGAAACTCGAGGCTGTAGTCGTTGTAGAACAGCAGCGCGGCAGGATCTGCGGCACGCGCGGCACGGAATGCCGCCTCGATGTAGCCGTTGCCCAATGACGTCGACCAGAGCGTCGCGCGTAGCGAGCCATTGTCGTTGAATGCCTCGTTCACGACATCCCAAGCGTACACCTGGCCCTTGTAGTGCCCCATTACCGTCGTGATGTGATCGGTCAAGATTTGCGTGAGGGTATCGGCTGGCCACGTCGTGCTCGTGAGCCACGCGGGATTCTGGCTGTGCCAGACCAGCGTGTGGCCCCGCATCTTCATTCCGTTCGCCGTGGCGAAGGCAAGCATGGCGTCGGGCGTGCTGTAGTTGAACGTCGCCCGCGATGGTCGCACCGACTGCCACTTCAAGGCGTTCTCCGGCGTGAGCATGCTGAATTCCTTCGACAGCACGCCATTGTATGCAGCTTGGCCGAAGTTGGAACCCGCGGCGCTGCCTGCGTAGCGCGCAGACTTTGCGGCGATGAGTCGCAGTCCACTGTCGGGTGGAGGAGTGACGACCACGCACTTTCCTTGCGTTGGATCGTCGGTGCAGCTTTTGATCGCAGGTGTGGGTTCGGTCGAGCCCCCGCATGCCATGAGCGCGAGGAGCGACGCGGTGGAGAGCGTCTTGAAGGGTGGTAGACCCATTAAACGGTGAACGGTGAACGGTGAACGGTGAACGGTGACGGTGGACGGTGGACGGTGGACGGTCATCTGATCACTTTATGTATCGTGATCCCTGCTCGCCTGCAAGCAACGCTCGGATAACCAACTAGAGCTGTTTCGAAGGATATCTCCCGAAGAAACTTTGACCACCTTGGCCCGTAGTCTGGGTCAAACACTTCATTTCCCAGAGGAGTCCCGGACATGGACAATGATGTCCAGGCATTCGCAGTCGTCTCGACAATTATCGTCGGACTTGTCGGGTCGCTGGCAATGATCGCGGTGGCGACGGTCAGGATGCTCAACAAACCGCGATCCACTCCCGCGCAGCTCGACGGCAGGAGTGAACAGCAGCTCGAGCAACTGCAGCAGTCCATCGACGCCATCGCGATTGAAGTCGAGCGCATTGCCGAGGCGCAGCGGTTCAGCGCGAAGCTGATGTCGGAACGCTCGGAGCGAGCGTCGCTGCCCTCGTAGCGCCGCGGCGACGCGTGTGTATTGTTTGTCGGCCTGAGTAGCTGCGTACAACGAAGGACCTGCTTTGCTCCCCGGTGGACAAGCAGGTCCTTCGCTGCATTCACAACCGCAGCCCCGACTACAACCACGCTGCCATGCCAGAGCTCAACCGCTCCATTGGCCTGACCCGCGCGACCGCGATGGTCGTCGGCATCATCATCGGTGCCTCGATCTTCGCGCAGCCGTCGGCTGTGACCGCCCAGGTTGCGACGGTGCGCGGTGCGCTGCTGGTGTGGGTTGCGGCCGGCTTTCTTACACTGATTGGCTCGCTCGTCATCGCGGAACTTTCGTCGGCATACCCGCGGACGGGTGGCGTTTACGTCTTTCTCACCGAGTCCTACTCGCCCGCGGCGGGATTCCTGTGGGGCTGGGCGATGTTCTGGACCATGCACAGCGGCATCGTCGCAATCATCGCGATGGTGTTCGCACGGTACCTGGGCACGTTCATCCCCCTCGATGACACCGGGCTGCGTGTAGCCGCTGTCCTGGCCGTGGTGCTCCTGTCGTGGCTGAATTACCTCGGTGTGCGGCAGGCGAGCGCGCTGCAAGTCATACTGACGGCCATCAAGGTGCTGGCGCTGATCCTGATCATCGCCGTCGCGTGCTATCACGTCAGCCGTCACGGCGGCGTTACGCCGCCCGCGCAACCAGCCCATCCGCCCACCCCGCGCGCGTTCGTCCTCGCGCTCATTGCCGGACTGTTTGCATTTGGCGGATGGCACATGGTCTCCTACGCTGCCGACGAAACCGTCAACCCAACGCGGACCATACCACGTGCGCTGTTGATCGGGACACTCACGGTGACTGCGCTCTACGTCGGCGTAAATGCAGCGTACCTCTTCGTGCTCCCGTTGAAGACGGTCGCGATCTCCACGCGCGTGGCGGCTGATTTTGCCGACGTGGCCATTGGCGGTTCGGGCGCTGAGATCATGGCCGTCCTCGTCATTCTCTCGACCCTGGGCGCGATGAACGGCGTCATCCTCGCCGGTCCGCGTGTGTACCTCGCGATGGCAAGCGATGGTGTGCTGTTTACATGGGCGGGTGCCGTGCACCCTGTGTACCACACGCCGCATCGCGCCATTGTGCTGCAAGCCGTGTGGTCATCGGTTCTCGTGCTCACCGGTACCTACCGCGCGCTCTTTACGCGCGTCGTGTACACCGAGTGGATCTTCTTTGCGCTTCTTGCAGCCGCGCTGTTCTTCCTGCGCCGTCGCGCGAACTATCAACCTGCGTATCGCGTGTGGGGTTATCCGCTGCTCCCTGCCCTCTTCGTCCTGTCGTCGGCAGGCATCGTCGTCAATCAGGTCGTGCACGAACCCGCAGAGAGTGCGTGGGGGCTCGGACTCGTTCTGGCCGGGTTGCCCGTCTACTACTTTTGGGCGCGACACAACCGCCTTCACCGGAGATCTGGCTCGTGAGAATCATCGACGTCCACAATCACTTCTATCCGCCCGCCTACATCGACGCGCTCCGTTCCGACGCGAGCATCGTCACCATTCGCGACGATGAGAACGGCAACCCCGAAGTCCACTATCCTGGCGATTACAACACTGCCGTCCCGGGACATCGCGACATCGCGTACCGGCAGGGCGTGCTCGAGCAGGAAGGCGTTGACACGCAGGTCATCACGCTCACGACGCCGGGAACGCATGTGGAGTCGCCGGCAACGGCGGCGCAATTCGCGCGACTCGTGAATGACGCATTCGCGCAGATCATCGCCGAACGGGCACCACGCTTTGCCGCGCTGGCAACGTTGCCGCTCAATGACCCAGCGGCATCAGTGGTCGAGTTCGAACGCGCCATGGACCAGCACAGGTTTCCCGGCGCCATGTTGTTCAGCAATGTGAACGGCGTGTCATTGGCGGACAAACGCTTTTGGCCGTTGTACGAAGTCGCGAACGAACGTGGCGCCGTGCTGCATATCCATCCCACGAATCCAATCAACGTGGACGCGATGCAGGAGTACTGGCTCATGCCCCTGGTCGGATTTTTGTTCGACACGACGATCGCCGCCTCGCACCTCGTCTTTAGCGGCGTCGCGGAACGCTATCCGAACATCAACTGGGTGGTGAGTCACCTTGGCGGCGCCATTCCCTATCTCGCCGAGCGGCTCGACCGAGGGTTTCACGCCTTCACGGAGTGTCGTGCAAACATCTCGAAGCCTCCCAGCGAATACCTCAAGCACTGGTATTACGACACCGTCAACTTCGACACGAACGCACTGGAGCTCGCGATCAAGTTTGCCGGGGCGGATCACATCCTCGCGGGCAGCGACTATCCGCACGCCATTGGCAGTATTCCCGCCATGAAGCGCGCCTTGTCGAGCCTCAACATTTCTGCGGCGGACACGGAGGCGATTTTCGGCGGCAACGCGGCGACGCTTTACAAGCTCTAAACTCGTTCACGCAGCAATCCGGCGTCGAGGAGAGGGATGATCCGTAACACGAGGCGCTTGGCGTCAGGATGGGTCAACAGCGCCAGCGCCTCGCCAACGGTGCACCATCGCTGCTCCCGCGATTCGTGAATCGCTTCTCGACGCAGCGCCTGCATCAGATAGTAGGTGACGGCGACGCGCTCGTGCTTCGATACGAAGTGCGATTGTCCAACGCGACCGAGCGGACGACCGATGACGCCTGCTTCCTCGCGCAGTTCACGCTTCGCGGCGTCCGCTGGCGTTTCGCCAGGTTCGATGTGGCCTTTGGGGAAGATCCACTCGTCGTTACCGGCGAGTGGGCGCACCAGAAGGAGCCGGGGAATTGCACCTGGTGCAACCGCGATGGCTCCGGCCTGCAGCACTCGCCCAACCCGCGCCGGCGTTGTGGATCGCCGAGCGGGGCGAAGGGGATGCGCGACGACGAGTACAAACTGGTAGGCTGCCTTCGTGCTCTTCCAGCGCCGCTCAGCGTAGCGGTTCAGGCATAGCAATGAGAGCGCGAGCAACACGAGTGATTGCCAGTTGTGCTCGCGAATGATGCCTGCGGTGATGCCGACGATGAGCGCACCGAAGATGATGCATGTTCTTTGGGCGTCGCGACGTTTGACGACGTCGGCTGCTTTCTTCCTTGCGACCTTGATTTCTGCCTTCTTTCGTGCCGCCTCCGCGTGCGCCGCCTTTTCTGCCGCGGTCTTTCTCGTCGCCGGATCCTCAGCCGCTGCCTCTGCCGCGGCCCTCTCTTCCTCCCTTTCCCGCGCCTTCTCCAGTTGCTCTTTCCGCTCCTTCACCTTGAGGCGAATACCGTTCGCGGCAAGCAGCACGGGAATGAGCAGGGCGCCGATGAAGGTGATCCATCCTGCGCACATCAGGCCTCGCGTCTCTCCACAACTGGGCTGAGTCGCGCCGGGCCGCAGGAAGATCAGCAACAGCCCGAAGAGGGCAGCGCAAAGGCTGCGAAAGAACTTCGAGTCCGCCTCGAGACGCTCGATTTCGACAAGCGCCGCCGGTGCGCGGAGACGCAGCGTGGCATGCGCCCACTGAAAGGCATTGATGCCGGCGTCGCGCCCCTTGATTGTCTCGTCCCGGATCGCTTCCGCGGAGACGAACGCCTTGTCACTTTCTGGCGGCACGAACACGCGGCGGAGGGAATCGTAGATCGTGGCGTCGAGCGCTGCGCTGATTGGGGCGAGCAGGTGACCAGCGAGGTATGCGCCGACAACGAACGCAATCCATTGTGGGGTGCTCCCTTCGATCGGCCGCAGGATGCCCTCCGGGCCAAACACGAACGAAGGGATATGTGGGTAGCCGATGGCGACGATGATCGCGCCGGGCAGGAGCACCGCGAAGAAGTCGATGACTCCAACGAAGAAATCGGACGGCTTGACTGCCATGA